>JANOUM010000001.1:0-5310 GCA_031416855.1 Rhodoferax sp.
ATCCACCTCCATGGCCCGTTCCATCGCCACGCACGAGGCCGACGCCGCACTACGCGCCATCACAGCCCAGGCAAAGGCAGAGAACTCAAAGCACGTTGCCGGACTGTCTCAAGGCATCAATGAAGTTCACATCGCCGAGCACATCAGGGGCTTGGTCGCGGTGACCATGGCCCATTTGTCGGTCACGGCGTCAACCGCCACCGTGGGCAACGCCGCGCACTGGCAAGGCTGGGCTCTGGGCATTGCTGACGGGGTTCAGCGAGGGGTGCCTGCGGTGGTGTGAGTGAAACCGCAACGGCATCCAGCGCTTGGGCTACATTGGCTTGAGTTCTCACGTCGACGAGGTGGACTGACTACAAAGGGAGTCTGAAATGATGCACTTCGGATACAACGGTCTCATCGGCTTGCGGGTGCTCGCCGGCGACGTTTGGGCCATCATCAACATCTTCCAAAGTTCCGTATCCAACGAGAAGAAGCTGATCTGGATCGTTGCAGTCGTGTTGCTGCCCGTGCTCGGGCTCGTTCTGTGGTTCTTCCTCGGGCCACGGGGCGGCAAGTCAGGTTGACGGTACCTGTGCAGGCATGGGCAATGGCCCCGCCGGGGTTCTGCATGGGGTCGGTTCAGATGCTTGCCTCAAAGGCGCTGTCGTCACGGTCGAGACTCGGGCGCTGTGAGGGCGGCATACTCACCCAGAAGGGAATCATCACTTCTGGGTAGTGCGCGATCGACCGCCGAGTGCTTCGAAGAGCGCGTCACATCCGGGCTTGTCAAGGTGCTCGAAGGCGTCATCAGCAGACACGAATTCGACCGTCCCGGCATCGACCTCGGCAACCCGGCGCTTGAGGTCTTCCGACACCTCCAGCTGCTCTTGCGGCCCACCATGAAAGGACAGTTCCCAAAGCAGGCCATGAATGACCTGGCCGAGAGTCACCTCGGCGCATCTGGCGCGCCGGATCTCGCTCATGTAGGCCTTGGCCGTGGCATCTTCCTCGGATATCCGGACCTCCTCCTTCACCCGGAATGGCAACGACAGCAGCTCGCGCAATGGCGTCAGCGAGACCGACCATTCGATGCGTTCGCCCTTCTTCCTTCGTTCTTCCGGCAAGTCTTCCGCCAGTTCGTGGCCGATGCCGTGCAGGTGCAGGCGCTGCATCCCGGAGTACTCGTTCGTGCTCGTGTCCAGTCCCCAATCCGGATACAGCTCGAGGAACTCGATGCCTTCATGCGCAGCCCGCTCACTGACAGATGGCTTGGTGGCGCCCTTGCGCGCCTCCATGCAGAGTTCTTCGGCGAAGTCCCGGAAGTAGAGCTTTTGCAGCAGCGGGCTGGCCTCCATCAGCCGGAAGTTGTCGGCCAACGTGGTCTCGGCGTGGATGGTGATCAGCTCGAACAGAAACTCGTGAGCGCGGCCGGTGACGTCGTCGTCCCTCGGTCGGCTGTCCGTAGCATCGGGCGGCGGTCGAATGGCTCGCATGACCAGTTGGGGGCCTGGCCGCAGGATCAGGTGCTGCATCGTGATCGCATTTTCGCAGAGCGTGCTGAATTTGGGTCCGCCGCGAGGCCGGGCCGGAGCTGAGGCACACCTTCCGCACGCCACCATCTCGTCGTGATCAACGCCGGGCCGGCCCGAGCCCGTTGTGTGAGGCTTCGCCAGGGGGCGTCCGGCGAGAGGCCAGCGTGCCATTCCGAAGCACACGGTGACCCACCGGCCGGACCAGCCCGCGATCCGGGTCGTGTGCATGTCTGATGAAGCACTAGCCGACGACGTCGAACGCCTGAACATCGACCGCGTCGAAGTGCCCGTCTTCTACGCCGCCTGGACCGTCGTCGACTGCTTCCGGGTCCGCAACAAGAGCGGTCTGGACGTGGCGCTCGAAGCGCTGCGCGACGGCCGGAGTCAGCACAGGTTCACGATGGACGACCTGTGGCGCTACGCCACCCGCGGCCGCGTGGCCAACGCGACGCGCCCGTACGTCGAGTTGATCACGGCATGACCGCCAACCGCGCCACATCCATCCGTGCGAGGCTCAAGCAGCCCCCTTGTAGTGGTTGGCTGTCAGGCAGGCGCCCGCCCTTCAGGTTCGACGGACAGTTTCATGCCAACCGCCTTCAATACGGCCAGAATGGTTTTCAGTGTGGGGTTGCCTTTGGCCGAAAGCGCTCTATAAAGCGATTCGCGGCTGATCCCGGCCTGCGACGCCACTGAACTCAATCCGCCATAGGCCTCCGCCACAGCGCGTAGTGCCAGCAGGGCACCCGCCCGATCATCCGGGTTGTCGATGGATTCCATGGCCGCTTTCAAATACTCGACCGCGAGTTCCCGGTCAGCGCGCAGTTCCGCGACTTCCCTCTCATGGTGGGACACTGCAGCTTTCAATTGCTTGCTCATGACTGCCTCCGCTTCCAATCCACCCAATACCTTTTTGCCCGCTTGATGTCCGCTGTCTGGGACTTTTTGTCGCCGCCACACAGCAGGATCACAACCTGTCGCCCATGACGACCGAAATACACGCGGTAGCCGGCTCCCACATGTTCCCGAAGCTCGAACACGCCTTCGCCCACCGGGTCACAATCGCCAAAATTCCCCACTTCAAACCGACGCAGGCGAACCCGCAATCTTGCCTGGGCTTGCCTGTCGCGCAAGTTGTTCAGCCACTCCGTAATCGGCTCGGTTGCATCCTCCGCCTGATAACGCAGCACGTCGACCATGAGGCGATTGTAGCTTTAAGTACACAAATCAAGATGAGATCGACGGTGGGCTTCGCTGTTCCCGACACAGGTAGGGTCGAGCGGGACCGCAGTCTTGGCCTTCTTGACGAAGGGTTCCAACGCATTGGCCTGGCGCGTATGACCTGCTTGATCAAGCAGGTAGCCGAGTCGACGCACAGTGGCGTTTTCGAAGCTGACTGCCGCCTTTGCCAGCGTCCGCGGGTTTGCCTTGGCGCCGATGTCCTTGGCAATCTGCGCCACCCCGTTGATGCCGGCGGCCTTGTGAAAGTACCGAGCGCAGTCCAGCAGCGTCAGCTCGACACCGGCCACCTTGGCGAAGCCGGCATCGCTTTTCATCTGATCGAGCAGGTCGGGCTGGTTGATCTGCGCAAAAGCCTTGGGCGACTGGTAGAGGAACTGGAGACGGTGGCGGCCGATTTCGAAATCACGCAATTGCCCGGGCACGACCACCTGGAAAACCATGGCCGCCTGGTGTGACGCGCCGTGAAAGGCTGCTGCCCGCAGCAGCGAGATGCGGTAGTCGAGTCCTTGATGTTTCATCAGCGGATCGATCCAGCGCACGGGATCGGGCGCGCCGGCCATTTGATCCTCGGGACGTAGGATTAGATAAAAGCCGTGGCGGGGATTTGCCAGCCTACGTTTCTTCACCAGCCGAGTTATGGTGGCAGCCAGGGTTTCAGGCTTCAGGTTGAGCGCGGCCGTAGCCGAGCACATCCGGAGCCTTGTCGCGGTGACGATGGCGCATTTGTGGGTCACGGCGTCTAAACCCGTTTCAAATCGTGAACCGCTTGCCCACTGCCAACGGAACAACGGCGCTCCCCAAAGCCCTCTCCAGAGCAGACAGCGCTCTCCACCCAGTGCAATGCCCAGGTGCCAGCAACTTCAGGTCAAACTGCTGAAGATCAGCGACTGTTTCGGGAATGATGCTCTCGGTTGAACCGGCAAGATGCAGTCCCCCCATGGCCCCGTAGAGCGGCACGTCGGGAAACACGTTGCTTGCATGCTTCAAGACATTGACGATGCCGGCGTGCGAGCAGGCGGAGAAGATGAACTGCCCCCGATCCTTGACATGGACCGACACAAAGCGCTCATCCGTCAGCAACGTGTCCGGTTCCCAGTTCTTACCATCATCCGACCTGCGGACCTGCCCTGGAAGCCCATTTTCATAAGATGTCACACGTGGTATTTCACCGCTGACAAAGAAGGCACCCGCGCCCACCATCTGCGACGCGGATGAGTTGATCACAGTGGCACCGATGCTGGTAAGTTTCTCTGGGCGCGGCACGGGTTCCATCGGGAAAATGATGCCGCTAGGCAACGTCATGCCGCGCTGGGCGAACATGCCAGGATGCATATAGCAGGTGACCTCGCCAGGACCGCGCGCCTTGGCGATTTGCTCGATCGCAACTTCGAGCCCACCCGCATGGTCCCAATGTCCATGCGAAAGAACCACATCCGATATCGAGCCGAAGTCAACGCCCAGAATCCCGGCGTTTCGCAAGAAGGTCGGTCCCTCAGCGCCTGTGTCGAAGAGCAAGGTCTGGGTGTGATCGCCTGTGCGTGCGGAAATCAGCAGCGACAAACCATGGTGGGCACAACATATCCCGGCACCCGACATCATCTTGATTCGACCGCGAGCGAATTGGCCACGCAATTCGGGTTCCACCCCTGCAGGATTGGTCGAGAGGCTATCCGTGACGTTGTCAACGATGACCAAAACTTCCAGGCTATCGACCATCGAAATGTCGTTCATGGAGCACCTCAGAGACGCAAAGAAGTCAGCTTACAGCACATCGTAGAGCATATTCGAGGTCTGCTGGCGGTGACCATGGCGCATCTGTCGGTCAACGCGTCTGCCGCCACCGGCAGCAATGCCGAGCACTGGCAGGGTAGGGTGTTTGCGCCGACGGGAAAGCGACCCAGCTACCGGTTATTGACTAACCCACCCTCACGGACCGCCATCCCGTAGTTGGCAACGATTCCAGGGGCACCACGCTGGGTCACTCGACATCGGCAGGGTGGGGCAATCTGACTTCGGCGTCAGCAATGGCAGGGGCCCCTTGACGGCGGTCAACCGATTGCCAGCCTGACAGGCTTTCCCACCCTGCTTAGCATCTCGACCAGCGTATCGATCGTGAACTTGGCCGTCTTCTTGTTCACCACATCGGACACGCGTGGGCGGGACACCATCAGAATCTCCGCCGCCTCAGCCTGCTTAAGGTGATGCTGCTTGATCCATTCGGCAAGTTCCGACATCAATTGCTCCTTGAGCTGCCGCGTGTCGTTGATCTGCTTGTGTGAGGCTGCCTGCAGCCGCTTGGCTTCCTCGGCCGAAAACCCGAGTTCCCGGAACAGGTTCGCAGCCGCATTGGTCACATGGCGGATTTCAGTATCAATCGTCATCTCTTGACCTTTCTTGCGTTGACCACGGCGCGATAACGCGCCTCGGCAATGTCCTTGTCCAGCTTGCTGGTCGCCTGCGTATTCGTCTGAAAGCAATGCAGCACGTACACCGCTTCCTCGAACTTGGCGACATACAGCACCCGGAATATTCCGCTGCTGTCCCTGATGCGAATTTC
>JANOUM010000002.1:0-6109 GCA_031416855.1 Rhodoferax sp.
TTTTCCGGCAGAAGCGCGATACCCGTCCCGGAACCACCGACGAATATTTGGAAGGCGAGGCCGAAGTCATCGAGTACGACAGCAAGGCCGACACCGTGCGTTTCCTGCAGCGCGCCGAGTTGCGCCGCTACCTGGGCACCACACTGAACGATGAAATGACCGGTGTCGTGATCGTCTATGACAACAGCACCAGTGTGTTGACGGTCGACGGCGGCCCGGCCAAGGCCAAACCCGACGGAACCGCACCGCGTGTGCGTGCGGTGTTGACGCCCCGGCAGGACGAACCCCGTGCGGCGGGTGCGGCGCCGGCGGCCCCGGCGGCCGTGCCCGCACCCGTGTTGCGTCGATCTGCCACTGTGGGCGGACAGAAGTGACGGGCGACGGGGCCACTGCAACGCCTGATTCAGCATCCGCCCACGTGCTCACGGGCATGGACGGCCCGGGCAGCCGCCTGGAGGCACTGCACCTGCAGAAGTCCTACGGCAGCCGGATGGTTGTCAAGGACGTCTCGCTGGTGGTAGGCAAGGGCGAGGTGGTCGGGCTGCTCGGGCCAAATGGCGCTGGCAAGACGACATCGTTCTACATGATCGTGGGCCTGGTGCGTGCGAGCGCCGGCGACATCACGATCGATGGCCGCTCGGTCGAGGACATGCCGATCCACCGCCGTGCCCGCCTGGGTCTGAGTTACCTGCCCCAGGAAGCCTCGATCTTCCGCAAGCTCAACGTGCAGGACAACGTGCGTGCCGTGCTGGAACTGCAGACCGATGCCGACGGCCGTCCGCTTGCGTCGGCGCTGATCGAGGAGCGGCTCGACGGTCTGCTGAAGGACCTGCGGGTCGACCACCTGCGCGACTCGCCGGCGCTGGCGCTGTCCGGCGGCGAACGGCGGCGCGTCGAGATCGCCCGCGCGCTGGCCACCCAGCCGCGGTTCATCCTGCTCGACGAGCCCTTCGCCGGCATCGACCCGATCGCGGTGATCGAGATTCAGCGCATCATCAACTTCCTGAAGTCGCGCGGCATCGGTGTGCTGATCACCGACCACAACGTGCGCGAGACACTGGGCATCTGCGACCACGCCTACATCATCAGCGACGGCCACGTTCTGGCCCAGGGCACACCGGCCGAGATCGTCGCCAACGCCGACGTGCGCCGGGTCTACCTGGGCGAACACTTCAAGATGTAGCGGGACAATCGCCGATGAAACCGGGTTTATCCCTCCGCGTATCCCAGCATCTGGCGCTGACGCCGCAACTGCAGCAGTCGATCCGGCTGTTGCAGCTCTCCACGCTCGAACTGAGCCAGGAAGTGAGCCAGATGCTGGACGAGAACCCGTTCCTCGAGGTGTCGGAAGACGCCGCGCCGGGCGAGGATTTCGGCCTGTCCCAGGTCGACGCGCCGGTGCCGCTGGCCGACCGCGAGGCCGAGATGGCCGCGTCGGCGCCCGTGGACTACGGCGGCGAGTCCGGTGGGCCCAGCAACGACGACGCGGTGACCCCCCTGTCGGCGGCCGACGCCGAGAGCTGGGAGGGCGACGGCACGGTGGAGATGGCCCCGGACGACAACGAATGGGGCGGCGACGCCAAGGCCCACGGCAACAACCTGGGCACCGAGGACGACGTCGACGCCGGCGAACTGGCGCGTACCCAGGAGTCGCTGCAATCGCACCTGCACCGCCAGGCCCTGGCCACGCGCCTGAGCGCGGAAGACCGGGTCGCATTGCGTTTCCTGATCGAGTCGCTCAACGACGACGGTTACCTGGAGGACACGCTGGAGTCGCTGGCTGCCGGCCTGACCCCGGCCGATGCTGAGGAAAGCGAGCAACTGATTCACCACCTGACGGTCGCGCTGCGCATCCTGCAGGACTTCGAGCCGGTGGGTGTGGGTGCCGCCAATCTGGGTGAATGCCTGCGCCTGCAGTTGCGGGCGCTGCGCCGTAACCGGCCCGCCAACGACCCGCACCAGCGTGTGCTGGCCGTGGCCACGCGCATTTGTTCGCAGCCGATGGACGTGCTGGCGCGGCGTGACATCAAGCGCCTGGTCCAGCTGTGCTCCACCACCGACGCGCTGGTACGCGAGGCCATTGGCGTGATCGGGCGCCTGGAGCCCAAACCGGGCCGGCGTTTCGTGAACGTGGAGCGCAACATCGTGATCCCGGATGTGCTGGTGCTGCAGGTCGGCAAGGGGGCCAACACGCGCTTTCGCGCGCAGATCAACCCCGAGGTGATGCCGCGCCTGCGGGTGCACGACATCTATGCAAACGCGCTGCGACTGCACCGCGGCAACGGCTCCGATGCATCCAACTACGCCGCCCTGCAGCAGCGTCTTCAGGAGGCGCGCTGGTTCATCAAGAATATCCAGCAGCGTTTCGACACCATCCTGCGTGTCAGCACCGCGATCATCGAGCGGCAAAAGAGCTTCTTCCTGCATGGCGTGCTGGCGATGCGCCCGCTGGTGTTGCGCGAGATCGCCGACGAGCTGGGCCTGCACGAGTCCACCATCAGCCGCGTGACCACGGCCAAGTTCATGGCCACGCCGCTGGGCACCTTCGAACTCAAGTATTTCTTCGGCTCGGGGCTGGGCACCGATGCTGGCGGCAACGCGTCCAGCACTGCGGTGCGCGCCCTGATCAAGCAGTTCATCGAGGCCGAATCCGATGCCAAGCCGCTCAGCGACAACCAGCTGTCCGACATGCTCAAGGAGCAGGGCATCAGTTGTGCGCGGCGCACCGTGGCCAAGTACCGCGAGGGTTTGAAGATCGCCCCGGCCAGCCTGCGGCGCGCTCTGTGAGAATACTCGCATGAACCAGCTGCAGCTGTTTTTGCCCTGCGCCGCCGGCGTCGAGGACCTGCTGGTGCACGAGGTGGCCGGTATCACCGCAGGCAACGCCGACGCTGTGCGCAAGCAGCGCGGTGGCGTGTCGGTCGAGGCCACCTGGCGCGACGCGCTGCTGCTCAACCTGCACAGCCGGTTGTCGCAGCGTGTGCTGGTGCAGTTGTTCCATGCGCAGTACCGCAGCGAGCAGGACCTGTACCGCGCCGCCAGCGAAGTGGCCTGGGAGATCTGGTTCACCCCCCGCCAGTCGATCAAGGTCGAAGTCACGGCGCAGCACAGCCCGCTGACCAGCCTGAATTTCGCCGCACTGAAGATCAAGGATGCCATCTGCGACCGCTTCCGCGCCAAGGCCGGCGGCGTGCGCCCGGACGTGAACACCCAGTGGCCCGACATCCGCATCTATGCCCACCTGACGACCGACACGGTGTCGCTGTACATCGACACCTCGGGCGAGGCCTTGTTCAAGCGTGGCTGGCGCGAGGACAAGGGCGAGGCGCCGCTGAAGGAAACCCTGGCTGCTGCGATGATCGCCGCCAGCGGATGGGCGCAGGACACCACGCAAACGCTGTACGACCCGTGTTGCGGCAGCGGCACGATCGCGATCGAGGCGGCGCAGATCGCCTGCAATATCGCTCCGGGTTTCCTGCGGCGGTTTGCATTCGAAAAGATGCTGCCTTTTCAGGCCCATGTCTGGGACGCGATTCGCAGCCAGTCCGAGCGGGGGCAGTTGCCGGGGGACGGGCAGGTGCGGATTTTCGGCAGCGACGTGGCGCACCGCATGGTGGACTTCGCGCAGCGCAATGCCGAACGTGCCGGCGTGGCGGGCGCGATCGAATTCCGCGGTGGCGACGCCTTGCAGCGCATGCCGCCGTGCGAGGCCCCGGGCGTGCTGCTGGTGAACCCGCCCTATGGTGAACGCATCGGGGTTGGTGGCGTGGCCGGCGCTGGCGCGCGCGAGCAGGCGCAGACGGCCGACGGAGGTGATTTTTTTGTGCAGCTCGCAGCGCACTGGAAGAAGCACTACACCGGCTGGACCGCCTGGGTGCTTACTCCCGACCTCAAGCTGCCCGGCAAGATGCGCCTGAAGGAATCGCGCCGCGTACCGATGTGGAACGGCCCGATCGAATGCCGGCTGTTTCGTTTCGACATGGTCAAGGGCTCCGCGCGGGGTGATGCGCGCGAGCGTCCCGCCGCTTGAGCCTGCCGGTGGATCCGCCTGCGATCTGCCCGCTGGTGCTCGACACCAACATCGTGCTGGATCTGCTGGTGTTCGGCGATCCCGTGGTGCGCAGCTTGCGCGTGGCGCTGGATGACGGGCATGCACACTGGCTCGTCACCGCCGACATGCGCTCCGAACTGGCGCGGGTACTGGCCTACCCGCAACTTGCAGCGCGGCTGCCTGCGGGCTCTGGAGCGGCGGGCGGGGTACTCGCGCAGTTCGACCGGCTGAGCCGGCAGGTGGCCGCGGCGCCGCCGGCCGCAGTGCGTTGCGGTGACCGGGACGACCAGATTTTTGTAGACCTGGCGGTGGCGCACCGCGCCCTGTTGCTGAGCAAGGACCGGCAGGTATTGCGCTTGTGCGGGCGGCTGGCTGCGCTGGGGGTGGCGGTGCGGGCGCCGCCCTGGACTGCAGGCCCGGCGAGCCACACACGCCGCACCGTTTCCGATGGACTCCCCCAACCCCGAGAACTCCGATGATCGACCTCCGCGCCTTCCATGCCCTCGCCCACGCCGACCTCGGTGCCTTCACCGCCAAGCCCACGGCCTTGCAAGCCGGCCAACAGGAGGCCAGCCTGCCCCTGTGGTCCTCGCTCGATGGCCGGGTGGCGATCGGCATCTGGGAGTGCACGCCGGGTCGTTTTACCGCCGACCGCACCAAGGCGTCGGAGTTCTGCCATTTCATTTCCGGCTCCGTGGAGATGACCCACGCCGATGGCACCAAGGTCCTGCTGGGTGCGGGCGACGCGATCAACCTGCCGTTGGGCTGGACGGGCACGTGGAATGTGCTGACACAGGTACGCAAGTTGTATGTCATCACGCAGGGCTGATACGTTTTGCCCACTCGCAAGCGCTTGCCGCTGAAACCCTGGAGCCCTGGAGCCTTCACATGATGCACACCACCGGACCGCTGGAGACCCACCACGAGACGCTGCTGCGCACAGCCTTGCAGCCACCGTATGACGGCATGTTCGCCTGGTCGATCCGCAACGGCGTGGGCGAGTCCCCGGTGTGGGACGCCGATGCCGGCCGCCTGTTCTGGATCGACATCCGGGCGCCCGCCGTGTTGTGCCTCGACCCGGTCACCGGTGCCCTGACCCGCTGGCTGTTGCCGGAGGTGGTGGGGGCCCTGGGGCTGGCGGGCGACCGTCAAGTCGTGCTGGCGCTGCAACACCACCTGGCGTTGCTGGACACCCCCAGCGGCATGCTGCGGCACTTCGCCGACATTCCGGGCGAAGCCGTCACCAACCGGCTGAACGAAGGCAAGGTCTCACCCGACGGGCGCTGGTTTGTGTTCGGCTCGATGGACGACCGCGCCAGCAACAAGGAGCCCGTGGGCGCCCTGTACCGGGCCGGTACGGACGGCACGGTGCAGCGCCTGTTCGTCGGTGTCACGGTGGCCAACGGAATTGCCTGGGCACCCGATGGAGCGTGGATCCATTTCTCGGACAGCTCTGCCGGCACGATCTGGCGCGCGCCGTGGAACGAAGTACAGGGTGTCATGGGGCGGCCGGTCCTTTTTGCGAGCTCGCTCGAAAACGCGGGTCGGCCCGACGGCGCGTTGATCGACCTGGACGGCAACTACCTGTCAGCCGGCGTTTCCGCCGGTTGCCTCAACACCTTCGACCGCCTCGGTGCCAGGGTTGGCCAGCGCGCCTTGCCGGTCCGTGCACCGACCATGCCCTGTGTCGGCGGCGCGGATGGTTCGCGGCTGTTCGTGACCTCGCTGGTGCGGCCCGGCTGGGACACCAGCGCCACGCTCGACGGCACGCTTATCGAGATGGCAGCACCGTGCCGGGCCGCCACGGCGGTTCGATGGGGGCTTGCCGGCGCGTGGCCGCCCGCCAGGGCCCGCGCGGCGCTCAAGCCTCCTGCAGCCTGAAACTCTCCGCACTGGCCTGCGGCCAGGACTGCCGGTAGATCAGCGGCAAGGTGCCCAGGTCCTGCTGCAGCAATGCGCCGTCGGCCATCTGCGTCAGGATCGACTGGGCCAGCGACTTGACCTTCTGGTCGGTCGAGCGGCGCACGATGTGGTGCGCCGTGATGTCACTTGGGTGGC
>JANOUM010000003.1:0-4240 GCA_031416855.1 Rhodoferax sp.
CAATTTTCCCCCACACCCACAACGTGGCCGAGGGCGCCGGCGCCGCCGCGTTTGCGGCGGCGATGCAGGCGCGCAACGCGCTCCAGGGCCAGGTCGTGGGTACCACCCTGTGCGGCAGCAACGTCGACAGCGATGTGTTCGCGCGCGTGTTGTCCGGTCGCTGAATGGCACACGCGATGAAGTACCTGCAGGGTTATCCGCAGTCCCTGCAAGACGAAGTGGCCGGGCTGTTGCAGTCGGGCCAGCTGGGGCAGCGCCTGCAGCGCCGTTATCGCAACGCCCACACGGTGCGCACCGATCGCGCCCTGTACGACTACGTGACGGCGCTAAAGTGCAGCTACCTGCGCGGTGCCGAACCGCTGAGCAAGATCACTTACGACAGCAAGCTGCAGGTGATCGCCCACGCGCTGGGCACGCACACGACGGTGTCGCGCGTGCAGGGCAGCAAGCTCAAGTCCAAGCGCGAGATCCGCATCGCGTCGCTGTTCAGGGACGCGCCGGCGGAGTTCCTGCGGATGATCGCCGTGCACGAGCTGGCCCACCTCAAGGAGAAGGCGCACGACAAAGCCTTCTACCAGCTGTGTACGTACATGGAACCCGACTACCACCAGATCGAATTCGACTTGCGGCTGTACCTTACGCACCAGGACGCGCTCGGGCCCGGTTGCAACATGGCTGGCGGCTGCGCTACCGTGGCAACCGTGGCAACCGTGGCAACCGTGCGGTGCACCAATCCAACCGCCAGAGCCGCTGTCACGCAGCTGGAACCGGGTCATGCTGATGGCCGGGAGTCTGGTCGATAAGGCACCCGCTCGTTGTTGCAAAAGCTCGCCACAGCGCCCCCGCGCCGTCTCGTGGGCGACTGCGCGGCCAGGGCGCGACCACCACAATCGCCGCCATGGGAACGCTCTACCTTGTACGCCATGGCCAGGCTTCGTTTGGCGCCACCGATTACGACCAGCTCAGTGCGCTGGGAACGCAGCAAAGTGTGCGCCTGGGTGAATACTTTGCCCACAAGGGTCTGCATTTCAACGCGGCCATCGTGGGTACCATGCGCCGCCATGTCCAGACCTACGCGGGCATCTGCCAGGGGGCCGGCATCGAGATGGCGGCCCTGCCCTGGCCCGGCCTGAACGAATACGACAGCGCGGCCGTGATCGCCGCGGTCCACCCCGGCCCGCTGCCCAGGCCCGACACGCCGGAAGCCTACCGCCAGCATTTCCGCATCCTGCGCGACGGCCTGACGCAATGGATGAACGGCGTCACCAGCCCCCAGGGCATGCCCAGCTACAACGAGTTCGTACAGGGCGTCACCAGTGCGCTGGACCATGTGCGCAAGTCCCACCACGGGAAGAACGTACTGCTGGTGTCAAGCGGCGGCCCGATCTCCACCGCCGTCGGACACATCCTGGGCACCACGCCAAAGGCCACCATCGAGCTGAACCTGCGCATCCGCAACAGCGCCGTGACCGAATTCGCCTTCAACCCGAAACGCCACATGCTGCTGACCTACAACACGCTGCCCCACCTCGACTCGGCCCAGCATGCGGACTGGGTGACGTTTGCCTGATCGGGCCCGCTTGCCGGCATGGCCGGTGGCCGACCTGCCGGCCCTACCGTGGGTCGAAGGCACCCGCCAGCTCGAGCGACTGCAGGGATACCCGCTTCGTGCCGCCGGCCACGCTTTGCGTGCCGACCTCGGCAAAACCGTAGCGTGCATGGAAGCGGGCCGATACCGGGTTCGGCGGATCGCTGTCGATCTCCAGCGTGATGCGCGGCGCGCCGATCTGCCGTGCAAACGCCAACAGCTCGTGGTACAGGCGCGGCGCGATGCCCTGCCCGCGGCAGGCGTTGTCCACCACGATGCGGTCGACATACAGGAACCGCTCGTAGCGCTGCGCGAACCACCGGTAGTTCAGGCTGTCGTAAGCTTCGCCCTGCGCCAGCACCAGCAGGAACGCGCAGACGCGGCCCTCGTCATGCGCCACGCGGTGGTACCTGGACATACGGTGCAACAGCGCCAGCCGCGGTGGGCTCAGCGGGCTCAGGAAATGCACCGCTGCCTGGTTGAGCGCAAGAATCGTCTCGAAATCGCCCGTGTCGGCATCCCGCAAGCGTATGGTCATGGATGGTGGTGTGGATGGCAGCGGTGGCGCGCGGCGCGACCCGCTACATTCAACCACAGGCCCGGCCACTGAGCCGCACCCGTTCGCCCATGCACCTGACACAGACACCTTCGCCGCTCCGGACCTGGTCTCTGACCGCGCTGGCCATGTTGGCGTTTGCGGGCAACTCGCTGTTGTGCCGCATGGCGCTCCAGCAGACCGGCATCGACCCCGGCAGCTTCACCACCATCCGGCTGGTGTCCGGCGCGCTGGTGTTGTGGCTGCTGGTGGCAAGCCGCGGCGCAGGCGCGCGCCCGATGGCCGGCAGCTGGGCGTCGGCCCTGGCCTTGTTCACTTACGCGGCCGGCTTCTCCTATGCCTATGTCGAACTGTCGGCGGGTACCGGTGCGCTGCTGTTGTTCGGGGCGGTGCAGGCGACCATGATCTCGTTCGGTCTGTGGTCAGGCGAACGGCTGGCGTTGCGGCAGATCGCCGGCCTGCTGTGCGCGCTCGCCGGGCTGGCGGGCCTGCTATTGCCCGGCCTGGAGGCACCGCCGGCAGGGGGCGCCATGCTGATGCTCGGGGCCGGCGTCGCCTGGGGTGTCTACTCGCTGCGCGCCAGGGGTGCGGGCGATCCGACCCGCGTCACCGCCGGCAATTTCGTGCGCACCGTGCCTCTGGCGCTGGTACTGTGCACCGCCACCCTTCCGTGGGCCACACCCGACCTGGCGGGCGCTGCCTTTGCGATCGCCTCCGGTGCGCTCGCCTCCGGGCTGGGTTATGCCATCTGGTACATGGCCCTTGGCGGCCTCAGTGCGACCCGGGCGGCCAGCGTGCAGCTCAGCGTACCGGTGATTGCTGCCATCGGTGGCATGCTGATGCTCGGAGAACCCCCCAGCCTGCGGCTGGTCCTGGCGTCGGCGGCGATACTGGGCGGCATTGCACTGGTGATAGTCCGTCGTCCAGTCTGACCCTACTTCCGCAGCTCGCAGGAACCACCACCATGTCCGATTCCCCGGCTCTCGCCCTGTCCGGCCGCGTCGCCCTGGTCACCGGCGCCAATACCGGCATTGGCCTGGTCACCGCACGCGAACTGGCGCGGCGTGGCGCGCATGTCTTCATCGCCTGTCGCAGCGCGGCACGCGCCCAACCGGCGCTCGAAACGATCCGCGCCGCCAGTGGCAACCCACAGGTCGAGGCGCTGGCGCTGGATCTGGGCGATCTTGCCTCGGTGCGCGAATGCGCCGCCACGTTCCTGGCGCGTGGCCTGCCACTGCATCTGCTGGTCAACAACGCCGGGCTGGCCGGCTCGCGCGGCTTCACGGCATCGGGTTTCGAACTCGCCTTCGGCGTCAACCACATGGGCCATTTCCTGCTCACGCAACTGTTGCTGGAGCGGCTGCAGGCCTGTTCGCCGGCGCGCATCGTGACGGTGGCCAGCCGCGCGCACACCCGCACCGGGGGCATCGACTGGGAGGCCCTGCGCCACCCGACACGTACCCGCACCGCGATCCACGAGTACGCAGTCTCCAAGCTGGCAAATGTCTGGTTCAGCGCTGAACTGGGCCGCCGCCTGGCCGGCTCTGGCGTCACGACCTACGCGCTGCATCCGGGCGTCGTTGCCTCCGATGTCTGGCGTTCGGTGCCCTGGCCCTTTCGCAGCCTGATCAAGCTGCGCATGATCTCGACCGACGAGGGCGCAAGAACCAGCCTGTACTGCGCCACCGCCCCGGAATGTGCCGGCGAGACCGGCCTGTACTACGACAAGTGCCGCGTCCGACCTGCCAGCATGCTGGGCCAGGACACAACACTGGCGCAGGAGTTGTGGCGCCGCAGCGAGGCCTGGGTGGGTCGGGGGTAGGCCGCTCCACTAACATGCATCCATGAACCGCTACGACGAACCCTGGAACCGGCTCTGGCGCGCCCTGGGGTCGGGCCCGGTCGATCCACAGCTGCTGCCCGAACTGGTCCGGCGCTACTCGGAGCCCCAGCGCAAATACCACACCCTGCAGCACCTCGACGCGTGCCTACGCCATTTCGCCAGCGTGAAGGAGCAGGCACAGCACCCCCACGAGGTCGAACTGGCTCTATGGTTCCATGATGCCATCTACGAGGTCGGCCAGCCCGGGAACGAG
>JANOUM010000004.1:0-4565 GCA_031416855.1 Rhodoferax sp.
GAGCGCGCGGCAGCGCCCGGGTACAACACGGCGCTGAGCACGTCATGCAGATCCAGCCAGCCCCCTGTCACGTCGTATCCGGCAACGTAGTCGACCTCCAAAATGGTCGACGGCAAGTAGCTCCTGGCCAGCTCCTCCATCGACGCGCCTTCGCGATACAAGCGGTATACCAGCCGGTCGTAACTGCGTTGCCAGGCCTTGAAATCCACCTCGGACACGCATGCCTTGTGGGCGGCGAGCATGTCCTGGTGTTGCGCCGACTGCACCAGGTCGCCTTTGCGGATCAGCAGATTGCGCCGGCCATCCCATATGTTGAACGGAACGGGTTTACCGGGCTCGAGCCGATGGCAGGGCAATTCAACATAGTTCATCGTATGCGAAGTATGCCAAGGATCAGTCCCCGGCGGCGCAAACCGCCCGTGCTACAGCTGCAGGAGGTGATGTTGTTGGAGCTGAATGCGAAGCGCTCGACACGCACCCGCACCTGCTTTGACGCGAGCGGCGTGTCCGCCAGCTGCTGCACGACGGTTTCCTGCAGCCGGTCCTTGCGGACCAGGAAACGGCGGCGCACGGAGTGACCGCGCTCAGGCCAGCGTGATGGCCACGTCGATATTGCCGCGCGTCGCGTTCGAATACGGGCACACCTCATGTGCCTTGGTGACGATCGCCTGGGCCACCGCCCTGTCGAGGCCGGGCACCGAGACCACCATGTGCACCTCGATGCCAAACCCGGCCGGAATCTGGCCAATGCCAACCGTGGCCTGGATCGACGTGTCAGCGGGCAATGCCACCTTCTGCATGCCGGCGACGAACTTCATGGCGCCGATGAAACACGCGCTATATCCGGCGGCAAACAGCGGCTCGGGGTTGACGCCGCCGCCTGGGCCGCCCATCTACTTGGGTACCGACAGCTTGACGTCGAGCAGACCGTCGGACGAGCGGGTGTTGCCGTCACGTCCGCCGGTGGAGGTAGCGTGGGTTTTGTAGATCACCTTGTCGACTTTGGTGCCCATGGTGACGTCCTTGAAGTAACTTGTGCCTCGACGATCGAGGCGGGTTGGGGAGCGCAAAGCACAGCTGGTTGTCGAACTGGAGCGCTGCGTCGGTATCGGGGGTGGTCTGCGAAGCAGGCATCTATTTGTTGATGTTCACAATTCAATTGTGCCAAATTGGATTAGCGGCCGCTGCATCTTGCAGCGCGCTTCTCCGTGAACGACGACACAGGTTCGGCCGCGTCGGCGCTGGCGGCAAGCCCCTGCTTCACGGCATCAACTCGAGTTTGGCGTGTCGGTTGATGCCGATCAACAGCACCTCATCTTCCACAGGGCCGTCGATGCTCCCGTGCGGGCTGGAGTCAGGGTTTCCGGGGGTACGCATTAAAGTGGACTCCTTAGCAATCGGGTGAATTTGTGGTCTATCTTCGCTGGGCGCACGCTCAGTCGCACCCCAACAAGGATATTCAGGAACATGTTCGACTACATCATCATCGGCGGCGGCTCGGCTGGTTGCGTGCTCGCGGCACGCCTGAGCGAAGACCCAGACGTCAAGGTCGCGCTGCTGGAAGCCGGGCCGGTCGACAGCAGTGTGCTGATCCACTGCCCGGCCGGGCTGGCGCTGATGGCCAAACGGCCCAATGGCAATTGGCGCTTCGAAACCACACCCCAGCCGGGTCTTAACGGCCGGCGCGGTTACCAGCCGCGGGGCAAGGTGCTGGGCGGATCCAGCTCGATCAACGCGATGGTCTACAACCGCGGACACCGCGCCGACTATGACCACTGGGCGTCCGAGGGCAATGCGGGCTGGGGCTTCGACGACGTGTTGCCCTATTTCAGGCGGGCCGAGAACAACCAGCGCGGTGCGAATACGTTCCACGGCACTGGCGGCCCCCTGAACGTGAAGGACCTCACCACACCCAACCGCTACGGCCCGGTCTTCGTGCAGGCCGGTGTGCAGGCCGGCTTGCGCGAGAACAAGGACTTCAACGGCGCGGAGCAGGAAGGCGTTGGCATGTTCCAGGTCACGCACAAGAATGGCGAGCGATGGAGCGCCGCCAAGGCCTACCTCACGCCCAACCTGTCGCGGCCGAACCTGAAGGTCATCACCGATGCCCACACCACGCGTATCCTGCTGGAAAAGAAGCGCGCCGTCGGCGTGGAGTTCCAACACGAGGGCATGGTCAAGCAGATCAAGGCCTCGCGCGAGGTGCTGCTGTGCGCGGGGGCCCTGCAGTCACCCCAGATCCTGATGTTGTCAGGCATCGGCGACCACCGCCACCTGCTGGAGAACGGCGTCGCGACCCAGCATGAACTGCCGGGTGTGGGCATGCACCTGCACGACCATCCGGACGTGGTGCAGGTGGTCAGCGCGCCGCAGTTGACCGAGTTGTTCGGGATCTCACCAATCGGGGTGGTGCGTGCGATCCAGGGCATATTCGAGTGGCGCAAGTACCGCACTGGCATGTTGACCACCAACTTCGCGGAAGCAGGCGCCTTCATCAAAAGCACACCCGAAGAGCCAATCCCCGACCTGCAACTGCACTTCGTGATCGGCAAGCTGGTCGACCACGGCCGCAAGACCACCTTCGGGCACGGCTACTCGTGCCATGTCTGCGTGTTGCGGCCCGTGAGCCGGGGCAGCGTGAAGCTCGACGGCAAGGACCCCCTCACTCAACCGCTGATCGACCCGAACTTTCTCGGAGAACGCGACGACATGGACCGCATGATCCGGGGCTTTCGCATCATGCGCAGGATCCTGTCGCAGCCGGCGCTGGCGGGATTCGGCGGCAAGGAGTCGCCCGCCTCGGCCGTTGCGCAGACCGACCTGGAAATCGAGCATTTCATCCGCGACCACGCCGACACGATCTACCACCCGGTGGGCACCTGCCGCATGGGCAGCGGCCCGCTCGATGTGGTCGACGCGCAGCTGCGGGTGCATGGCATGCAGGGCCTGCGCGTGGTCGACGCCTCCATCATGCCGAGGGTGACCAGCGGCAACACCAACGCGCCGGTGATCATGATCGCAGAGAAGGCCGCCGACATGATCAAGGCGGCGGCTAAGGGGGCCTGAAGCGGGCGCAACGGACAGACACCGCGCAGATGCCGTACCAAGCGCCGACAAGGATATCAGCCCCGGAACCGCTTGCGCGTCAGCGCCAGCGCCAGCCAGAACCCCGCCACTGTGTACACCAGCAGCACCAGCACCGGCCGCCAGGGCTGCTCTGGCCACTGGTCCATGAACAAAGGGCGCACCAGTTCCACCGCGTTGCTCAGCGGTAGCCAGATCGCGATCATCCGCACCAGCGCCGGCAACTGTTCGAGCGGAAAGAAGATGCCGCTCATAAACATCATCGGCGTGAGGAACAACGTGAAGTAATAGGTGAAGAAGTCATAACCTTTGGCCAGCGCGTTGAAGATCAGTGCGATACAGGAGAAGGTGATGCTCACGCCCAGCAGCACCGGCCAGGCCAGCAGCAGCTTGGGGCTGTGGCTGATGCCCAGGACCAGCATCACCCCGAGGATCGCGGTCACCGTGAACAACGCCTTGAACGCAGCCCACAACATCTCGGCCAGCACGAAGTCGTCCAGCTGCACCGGCGCATTCATGATGCTGTCCCACGTCTTCTGGACATGCATGCGCGAGAACGCCGAATACAGGGCCTCGAACGAAGCTGCGTTCATGGCGCTCATGCAGATGCTGCCACTGGCCAGGAACAGGATGTAGGGAACCTGCGTGCTTGCGCCACCGCTGCCCGTCACCGTCACCTGCCCCACCAGCGCGCCGAGTCCGTAGCCGAACGCCACCAGCCACATCAAGGGCTCGGCAATATTGCCCACCAGGCTGGGGATGGCCAGCTTGCGCCACACCAGCAGGTTGCGCTGGAACACGGGCCAGAAACGCAGCGACAGCTGCGGCACCTTCCAGATCGAGGCATTCATGTCGTCAGTGTCACCATTGTTGAACGGGCTGGGGTCAGGTCTTGCCTTTTGCCCCTTTCGCCGATGGATTCGTAATTTGCCAGCAAGGCAAAAGGCAAGGCCTGACCCCTCGCGGAGACCTGTCGCGGATGCAGTACGGCGTACATCTCAACCATCCTCGCGAATTTGCCGCCCGGTGAGCTTGAGGAACAGGTCTTCCAGATTCGCCGGCCGGTGCAGGGTGCGCAACTGCGGCCAGGCCGACAGGGCGTCGAGCAACTGGCGCGCGTCCTGGGTGTAGAAGAACACCGTTTCTCCGCTGAGTTCCACCCGCGCGGCCAGCGCGTGCACGGGCGACTCCATCAGCGCCACGGCACCCACGCCATAGACCTCGACCACGTCGGGCTCCAGATGCTGAGCGATCAACGCGCGCGGTGTGCCTTCGGCGATCTTGCGGCCATGGTCGAGCACCAGCAGACGTGCACACAGGCGCTCCGCCTCGTCCATGAAATGCGTGGTCAGCAGGATCGACTTTCCCCGCTGCAGCAACAACTGCAGGCGCTCCCACATCAGGTGGCGCGCCTGCGGGTCCAGTCCGGTCGTCGGTTCGTCCAGCAACAACAGGCGAGGATCATTGACCAGGGCCCGTGC
>JANOUM010000005.1:0-2163 GCA_031416855.1 Rhodoferax sp.
ATCGCGCCTGCTGTTTCGCTTCTACGACGTGCAGCAGGGCCGCATCACCATCGACGGGCAGGACGTCAAGGACGTGACCCAGACCAGCGTGCGCCGCGCCATTGGCATAGTTCCGCAGGACACGGTGCTGTTCAACGACACGATTCGCTACAACATCGCCTACGGCAGCCCGGGTGCGACCCATGAACAGGTGGAAGACGCGGCCCGCTCGGCGCGTATCCACGACTTCATCGCCAGCACGCCGGCCGGTTACGGCGCGATGGTCGGCGAACGCGGGCTCAAGCTGTCGGGCGGCGAAAAGCAGCGCGTGGCCATTGCACGCACCCTGCTCAAGAACCCACCGATCCTGATCTTCGACGAGGCCACCAGCGCACTCGACTCGGCCAATGAACGCGCGATCCAGGCCGAGCTGCAGAGCGTGGCCCAGAACAAGACCACGCTGGTGATCGCGCACCGCCTGTCCACGGTGGTGGATGCGCACGAAATCCTGGTGATGGCGGCCGGGCGCGTGGTGGAGCGCGGCTCGCATGTGCAGTTGCTGACCCTCGACGGTGAATACGCGCGGATGTGGGCGCTGCAGCAGGCGGGGGAGTAGTGGTCCAGCTGCTGCTTGACCAAACTACTGCCCACGGTCGTCGTCGGAGATGCGATCCGTTCTCAAAGAGTTGATCAATGATCGCCCGCTCGAAGAGCGTCCGGTTAGCTGGCAATCGGTGCCGTTGACGCATTGTTGACATTGCACCTGTCGATGAATATACTTGTTTAAACATCAATGTCAGGAGCCCTATGCAAGCCTTGGTAACGGTAGATCAAACGATTCAAGAATGGGGCAATGGCCTGGGGGTGCGCATCACCGCGCCGGTTGCCAAGGCAGCACGTTTTTCGCGCGGGCTTCCGATCACGGTGGAGGTAGTTGATGGCGGCGTGATGCTTCGAGCGGCAGGCAAGCCCCGGCTTACGCTGGCGCAGAAGCTCAGGGCCTTTGACCCTGCTACCCATGGTGGTGAAGCCATGGCTAGCGGGCGCGTCGGTGCCGAAGTATTCTGATGGCTGCGCCAGGCAAGCTGTGGGTTCCGGACCGGCGCGACATGATCTGGATCGATTTCAGCCCGCAAGCTGGTGGCGAGATGAAAGACGAACACCCCATGATGGTGCTGTCCCCCAGAGCTTTCAACGAGCGAACGAATATTGTCATCGGGCTACCCATGACCCATGCCGCATCCAACGACACCAATCCGTTTGCCGTCAAGTTCAAAACGTCGAAAGGCGAAGCCTGCTACGTGCTGGCGCACCAGCCAAAATCGTTCGCCTGGCGCAGCAGAGGTGCGCGCCCCCACCCCTGCAAGCAAGTACCCCCCACCGTATTCGAGTCGGCTTGCGAAGAGTTGAACGGCATTATTGCCATTGGTACCTGACCGGCAAGTTTTCTCTGGTGTGCGGGCGGGAGCGCGGCTCGCATGTGCAGTTGCTGACCCTCAAGGGTGAATACGCGCGGATGTGGGCGGCTGCAGCAGGCGGGGGGGTAGTGGTCCTGCTGCTGCTGGCCGGAGCCCTGCCCACGGTCGTAGGCTCGTCAACTTGGCGTCGAACATACCTGCGAAATGCCGCGTCTTCGGTGTAACGCTTTGTCCCGTCGGGCAGAACCGCCGGGCCAATGCGGCGCCAGAGCCACGGTGACGCCAACCAGGCTGACTCCGCGCCTTTGGAGCTGGCTGACGACATAGAGCGGCAACAGCGGGTCCGTCAGGCCGGCAATCGAGAGATTGATGACGGCGCGTCCGGCAATGCCGCTTGATTGCAGATTCTCGAGCGCCGATGCAGCATGGGCAAGCAAGAAGCGGTCCGCTTTGGTCAGCACACCCGCAGCGACGCGCAATACGGGTACCGGCCGCGCGGTCGCCATTGAAGCTGAACGGTCTTGCAACCAGCGCTGCAGCAGTCCTGCAGGCACGCGTGCAGTGGGGCCCAGCGGAATCACCGGCCAATAGGCAAAATGCAGTTGACGGGTATCGGTTTCGTCAAATGCTTCGCGCACCCGGGTGGGAGCATCCGGCGAAAACGACACGATTTTTCGGGCCCCACTCGGCATGGTGGCTGTGGCAATTCTTTGCATAAGCAATTCGCTGGGCGTCAGTGCCGTTGCGATTCAATACTCTTGCGCGC
>JANOUM010000006.1:0-7350 GCA_031416855.1 Rhodoferax sp.
CCACCCTTGGTGGCCGGCGGGGCGCCCCCCTGGGGTGCCCCCCCCCCCCGGCGCGGGGGGGGGGGGGCCCCCCGGCCCGCCCCCCCCCCCGCGGGCCCCCGCCGGCGCCCTCGGCCACGTTGTGGGTGTCGTGGAAAATTGCCCGCATCGCGTCGGCGATCTCGGCGTCGTTGACCTTGACGATGTGGTCGATGTGCGGCGCCAGTGTGGCGAGCGCATCCTGCTCGGCGATGCGGCAGGCCATGCCGTCGGCCAGCTGCGTGGTGACCGGCGCCGGCACCACGCGGCCGGCGGCCAGCGAGTCGGCATAGGTGGTGGCGTGGGCACTGACCACGCCAACGATGCGCACCCGGTGGCCCAGCGCCAGCTTGGCCGCGATCGCGGCGCAGGCGCCTGAGCCCAGGCCGATCGGCACGTAGGCCACGTCGAGATGCGGCACCGCCCGAAACAACTCCCACCAATAGGTGCTGACGCCACGCACCAGGCCGATGTCGAAACTCGGCACCATGTGCGCGCCGCGCTGCTGCGCCAGTTGCAGCGCGTGTTCGCGGCTGTCCTGGAAGTCGGTGCCGAACTCGACGAGTTGTGCGCCCAGCGCCCGCATCGCGGCGTTCTTTTCCACCGAATTGCCCAGCGGCACGACGATGCTGCAGGCCACGCCGTGTGCACGTGCCGCCCAGGCGATGCTCTGGCCATGATTGCCGCGGGTGGCACTCAACACCTCGCGCGGCAGCCGGCCCTGCTGGCGCAACAGGTCGAAATAGGTCAGGCCACCGCGGATCTTGAAGGCGCCCACCGGTGTATGGTTCTCATGCTTGACCCAGCACTCGGTGCCCAGCCGCTGGCTCAGCTGGCCCCAGCAATACTGGGGCGTGGCCGGGAAGCTGCGGTACACAACTGCGGCGGCGGCTTCGATCTCGGGCAGGGTGGGAAGGTTCATGGCAGGGGCTCGCGTAAAGGTTGGGCCGGCACTACAGCGTGACCGTACCGGTGATGCAGGTCACCGACTGGCCGCCGACCCAGACCTGGCCGGTTTCGTCGGTGCGCACGCTGATGCGCCCGGCGCGCTGCAGGCAGGCGCCCTGGGCCGCCAGGTACGGCGCGACGGCATGCCCGTCACCGATCAGCCACTGGGCCAGGCTGGCGTTCAGGCTGCCGGTGACCGGGTCTTCGTCCACTCCCAGGTGGGGTGCAAATCCACGCACCTCCAGATCGGGCGTTGCCGCGTCCCGCGCCGCGAGGCGCGGGTACCGTGCGGCGACACCGACCTTGTGCCCCTGGCGCTTGAGTGCCGCGAAGTCGGGGCGCAGTTGCAGCACGGTGTCGGGCGCATCCAGCAGCAGCCCGAGCCAGGCCGTGCCGTTGTCCAGCAGTTGCGATGCCAGCACCTGCGTCGCCTGCAGCCCGAGCGCGCCGGTGATCCCGGCCAGCAGGTCGGCGCCGACCGCGTCGCGGCGCAACGGTGGCGCGGCAAACACCAGGCCATTGGCCGCGCGCTGCAACCGAACCAGGCCGACGCCGCACTCCTGCACCACGAACGCGCTGTCATGGGGCTCGCCACCAGCCTCCAGCCAGGCGTGGCAACTGCCCAGCGTCGGATGTCCGGCGAACTGCAATTCGCCGCCCGGCGTGAAGATGCGCAGCCGGTAGTCGGCGCGGCTGTCGGTGGGAGGCAGCAGGAAGGTGGTCTCTGACAGGTTGGTCCAGCGGGCGAAGGCCTGCATCTGGGCGTCGGACAGGCCGCTGCCGTCGTGCACCACCGCGACCGGATTGCCGAGGTAGGGCACGGTGGTGAAGACATCGACCTGTCGGAATGGACGGCTTGGCATCGGGTTGTCTTTCAGGATAGGGTCTGGTCGAGCACGCCGCGGCTGGCGCTGCGGGCGCACAGGCTGGCGAACCAGCGTTCCAGGTGCGGCCACGCCGGGCGCGGCTGCGGCAGGCCAAACCAGCGGTGCACTTCGCACCCCAGCGCGATGTCGGCGACGGAGAAGTTGTCGCCCAGCAGGTAGTTGCGCTGCGACAGATGCCGGTCGAGCAGGACCATCAGCGGTGCGGTGGCAGCGACGGACTGTGCCACCACGGCGGCGTCCCGTTGCTGCGCCGGGGTGCGAAACCATTGGATGAATGCGTTGCGCCCGGCCGGGTTGAGGGTGGTCTGCTGCCAGTCCATCCACTGCTCGGCTTCGAAGCGCTTGGCCGGTTCGGTCGGCAGCAATTCCACGGCCGGGAAGCGAACTGCCAGGTAACGCACGATCACGTTCGATTCCCAAAGCGTGGTGTCGCTGTCCTGGAGCACCGGCACCATCGCATTCGGGTTCAGGCGCAGGAAACCGGGCGTGTGCACGATTCCGAAGCTGCCGCCCGCGTCGGTGCGCACGAAAGGCGCGCCCACTTCCTGTGCCGCCCATACCACCTTGCGCACGTTGATCGAACTCAAACGGCCCCAGAGCGTCAGCATCGGCGGTCTCCGCACCCGGCCCCGGACGCTTACGCCGGTACCGGCATGTTTTCGCGCACCGCCGCGGCCAGCGCCGCCACGCCACGTTCGATATCCGGTACGCTGGGTGTCACGAATGACAGCCGCAGCGTCCGTGGGTCGGCCTTGTCGGCGTAAAAGGCCGCACCGGGAACATAGGCCACACCCTTGTCCACCGCCTTGGGCAGCAGGTCGACCGCGTTCATGCCCTGGGGCAGGCGCGCCCACAGGAACATGCCGCCGTCGGGCTTGTTCCAGGTCATTCGCTCGTCCGCGTCCACCCCGACGGCCGGGAATTCACCCGCCAGTGCGGCCAGCATCGCGTCGCGCTGGGTCTTGTAGAGCGTGCGGATGGTGGGTACGTGGCGGTCCAGGAATCCGCCCTGCATCACCTCGGCCACGATGCGCTGGTTGAAACCGGGGCTGTGCAGGTCGGCTGCCTGCTTGGCCTGCAGCAGCTTGGGGAATACCGCCCGGGGCGCGACCAGGAAACCCAGCCGCAGGCCCGGCGCGAGCACTTTGGAAAAGGATCCCAGGTAAATGCAGCCGTCGGGGTTGCGCGCGGTCAGTGGCGCGGGCGGCGGCTTGTCGAACCACAGGTCGCCGTAGGGGTTGTCTTCCACCAACGGCAGGCCGAGTTGCGCCGCGCGCGCCACCAGCGCGCTGCGCCGGGCTTCGTTCATCGTGCGGCCGGTCGGGTTCTGGAAGTTCGGCAACACATACAGGAAGCGGGTGTCGGGGCGCCATTGCCGCTGCAGGTCATCGACGTCGATGCCGTGTTCGTCGCTGGCCACGCTGACGATCTCGGGCTCCATGGGCGCAAAGGCCTGCAGCGCACCGAGGTAGGTCGGGGTCTCGACCAGCACCCGGCTGTTGGTGTCGGCCAGCACCTTGGCCACCAGGTCCAGGCCTTGCTGCGAGCCGGTGGTGATCAGCACCTGGGCCGGGTCTACTTTCCAGGGCAGACGCTCCACGACCATGTCGACCAAGGGCCGAAAACCCTCGCTGGCGGCGTATTGCAGCGCCGCCTGGGCATCCTCGCGCAGTACCTTGTCACACGCGCGGGCGAACTCGGCCACCGGGAAGGTCTTGGCCGAGGGCAGGCCGCCGCCGAAGCTGATGATGCCAGGCCGTTCGGTCACCTTGAGGATCTCGCGGATCACCGATGGGTTCATGCGCTCAGCGCGCCGCGCCAGTGTCCAGGGCGTGCCCGGGTTCGGGTTGGCGGTCATGTTGTCTCTCCTCCTTGGGGGCCGTAGAAGACGACCCAGGTTGCGAAATCGTGGCTCACGGCATCAAAGCGGTGCCGTACGCCGGCCGGGACGAAAAAAGCGTCACCCGGCGCGGCCGGGAACGACTGCGCGCCGATCACCATCGTGGCGCTGCCGCGGTGCACCAGGTACAACTCGTCCTGGTCGTGCGGTAGCTGGCGGTCGATGCCATCCCGGTTCGTCGACGGGGTGAAGACCTTGAGCAGCATGCTGCCATGGGAGAACACGGTGACCGACGGCGCGCCTTCCGGGTATTGCGCGGTGGGTGTGGCTGGCAGCCGTGCAAGGGCTTCCTGGAGGGTGATTTTCAAGCGGGGCCTTTGCCGGTGTGCAGTGTTGGCGGGTGCAGCGGTGGTGCCGGCGTCGACACCGGCATCTTCTTGCCGATGAATACCGTGGCGATGACGGCCAACGCGAATCCGACCGTGGTCAGGTCGAGTGATTCGCCCAGCAGCGGCACCGAAAAAGCCATGCTCAGGAACGGTTGCACCAGTTGCACCTGGCTCACCCGTACGGTGCCGCCGAGCGCGAGCCCGCGGTACCACGCAAAAAAGCCGATCCACATCGAGATCAAGGCCAGGTAGGTGAAGCCGGCCCAGGCGCTGGGCACAACCGGCTGCTGCGGCCAGTTCAGCCACATCACCGGCAGGGTCACCGGCAGGCTGATCACCAGCACCCAGCAGATCACGCGCTCGGCGCCGAGCTGGTTGGTCAGCTGCCCGCCACGCACATAACCGAAGGCCGCGCTGGTGATGGCCAGCAGCAAGTACAGGTCGGCCCACTGGGCATCCGAGCCGGCCGCACCCGCGCGCAGCAGCATGAACAGCGCCACCAGCGCGCTGCCGGCCACCGCGCACAACCAGAAGCCGGTGCTCGGACGCTGGCCCAGCCACCAGGAGGCCACCACAGCCGTGACCAGCGGCAGGATGCCGGTCACCACTGCGGCATGGACCGATTCGACATGGCGCAGACCCAGTGCCAGGAACAGCGGGAAGCCGACCACGACACAACACGCCGTAAAAGCCAGCGCACGCCACTGCCCGCGCTGCGGCAGGCGGCTGCGGGTGGCCAACAGATAGAGCACGGACAGCAGACCGGCCACGCCGGCGCGCCCGAAAGTGACGAAGGTCGGCGACAGGGCGGGCAGGTCGACGCTGCCGATGGCAAGTTTGGTCATCGGCAGGGTGGCGGCGAACATCACCACGCCCAGCAGGCCGAGCCATAAACCGCGGATCTCATGACCAGTCATACACCAAGCATCCAGGCGGCGGTGGCCACCAGCACCAGCGCCAGCATCCGGTTGAACCACAACAGGCGCCGACCCTGCGCAAGGAACCGGCGCAGCAGCGAGCCGACCAGGGCGTAGGTAAAGTTGCTGGTAAAGGCGAACACCACCATCACGGCGCAGGTGATCGCCAGCCGTTCACCGGGGTTGGTCGACGGTTGCCCCGCCGCGTTCACGACCCAGCCGGCGGTCAGCGTGAGCGCCAGCATCCAGGCCTTGATATTGAGGAACTGCATGCCCATACCGGTGAGGAAACTCACATCGAGCTGGCGGGGGTCGGCCTGCGCCAGCCGCGCCGCGCCGCTGAGCTTCCAGGCCAGCCACAGCATGTAGGCGACACCGCCGAGCTTGACGGCCCAGCGCAAGGCCGGCACCCCCAGGATCAACGCGCCCAGGCCCAGGCCACAACCCAGCATCAACAGCGTCCAGCCGGCGGGGACGGCCAGGCAAAAGCGCAAGGCACGCTTCAGACCGAGGTTGGCGGCCAGCGCCGTGGACAGCGTGGTGTTCGGGCCAGGGGAAAAACTCATGGCGGTGCAGAACGCCAGCAGGGCCGTGACCTCGGCGCTACTCATCAGGAATTCTCCATGCTGCGCATTGCGAAATTCGCCCTTGGGAACGGCCCGGCGGTGCTCATGGATGGGGGGGGCGTGTGGTGTTGGTGCGTGGCTTGCGTTGGCCGGGCGTTCAATGTAATCTGCGGAATCAATACACGAGCAATACAGTTGAGCAGCGCAGTTGTCAATCTGTATTGGTTGTTCTGGCAGTACAGCGCACCCCAAGGATGCCCCTTATGCTGATCAAGACCACCGCACAATCCCTGACGGCGCAGCTTTCAGGGCTGATTGCCGAGCGTATCCGCAACCGCCTGCTGGCGCCCGGTGCCCGCCTGGCGTCGGTACGCCAGTGTGCGCAACAACATGGTGTGAGCCCGTCCACCGTGGTGGCCGCCTACGACCAGTTGCTGGCCCAGGGCCTGGTCGAAGCCCGGCGCAACCGGGGGTTTTTTGTGCGCGAGCTCGGCCGCGGGCCGCAGGCTGTCCCCGGCAGTTCCGGCGGCCGGTCCGTCCTGCAGGGCGGTGACGCGCCGCCACGCCGCCCACCGGTCAATGCCGCCACGCTGATTCGCGGCATGTTCCATTCGATCAGCGACAAGCCGCAGCCCGGTATGGGTGTGTTCCCCAGCGACTGGCTGGAGAGCACCTTCATGCCGGCAGCCATCCGCAAGGTCACCGGCACCCAGGCGCTGAAGGAGTTTTCACTGCAATACGGCGAACCGGCCGGCGATACCGGCTTGCGGCGCAGCCTGTCGAAGAAACTCGCCGGCATGCATGTGGCGGCCACGCCGGAGCAGATCATCACCACGGTCGGGGCGACCCACGCACTGGATGTGGTGAGCCGAACGATGCTGCGTGCCGGGGACCATGTGATGGTCGAGGAGCCGGGGTGGGCGGTCGAGTTCGCGCGCTTGGACGCGCTGGGCATGCGCATCCTGCCAGTGCCGCGCACCGCGCAGGGCCCCGACCTGAAGGTGATGGCGCGTTATTGCGAGTTGCACGCGCCCAAGCTGTTCGTGAGTGTGAGTGTGTTGCACAACCCCACCGGGTACTGCCTGTCGCCGGGCAGCGCGCACCGCGTGCTGCAACTGGCCCATGCGCATGACTTCCACATCGTCGAGGACGACACCTACAGCCACATCGCGCCCGATGCGGCGACCCGGCTATGCGCGCTCGATGGGCTGCAGCGCACCATCTATGTGAGCGGCTTCGCGAAGATCCTGGCACCGAACTGGCGCGTGGGGTACCTCGCCGCGCCAGTGGATCTGGTGGAGCGCTTGCTCGACACCAAGCTGCTGTCCACCCTCACCACCCCGGCCCTGCTGGAAAAGGCGCTGGCCTGGTGCATCGACCAGGGGCAATTGCGCCGCCATGCCGAACGCATCCGAACCCGGCTCGACCAGGCGCGCGCGCGCAGCGTGCAACTCGCGCTGCAGGCCGGCTGCCGCTTCGCGGCCGAGCCGGCCGGGCTGTTTGGCTGGGTCGACACCGGGGTGGACACCGACGCCCTGTCACAGCGCATGCTGGACCAGGGCTACCTGCTGGCGCCGGGCGCGCTGTTCCACGCCCGGCGCGAACCCAGCACCCTGATGCGCATCAATTTCGCAACCACGCAGGATGCGCGGTTCTGGGAGGATTTTGTGGCTTCCCGGGGCGCCGCCTAAGGAGTTTGGCGCGCTTGCGGCGGTTGTCGATGCCGACCACAAACCAGTCGTGTGTTTGCGGGGTGCGTTCGGTATAGCACTGACGAAGGCCAGG
>JANOUM010000007.1:0-6172 GCA_031416855.1 Rhodoferax sp.
ACCATGTACGGCGGCCCTCCACCCCGGACGACCGCGATGTGGTGACGCCGGCCAACGACCTGCTCTACACCACCGGCTGGATCAACCTGGCCAACGGCCCGCGCCGGCTGCACGTGCCGGCTTCACAGCGCCATGGCGGGCGCTACTTCGTGCTGGCCCTGTACGACGCCTGGACCAACAACTTCGAAAACCCGGGTCTGCGCACCAGCCCGCCGCAGGGTGAAACCGTGCTGCTGGTCGGCCCGGACACCCCGCCGGACCAGGTCCTGCCGCCCGCGACCCGCGTGGTCCGCGCGCCGGGCAACCTGGTGTGGCTGATCGCGCGGGTGGTCGTTGGCAGCGGCGACGACCTGGCCCGGGGCCACGCGTTGCAGGCCGATATCCGGTTGGAATGCCCCCCGGGCACGGACCGGGGCCGGCTCCCGGCGTCAGTGGAGGACTGGGTCGGTGCGCCGCAGGACACCATGGCCGCGCTGCGCGAGCGAGCAGCGGACGCCGATGCAATAGCAGGAGCCTTCTTCGCCAACCTGTGCCAATGCCTTGCCGACGCGCCACCGCCAGTGGAGGACAGCGGCATGGCCGACTGGTTCACCCGCGCCAAGCTGGTGCCGGGCAAGGGGTTCGACTGGGCCTGGCTGGACGCGCCGCTGCGCGACGGACTGCGCCAGGGCCTGCAGGACGCCGGCGCACTGATGGTCAGCGCGTCGCGCAGCCACCTCGCGCGGCCCTGGGCGGCCCACTTCGGCCTCGGTCGTTACGGCACTGCCTACCTGACCCGTGCACTGACCGCCTACAAGGGGCTGGGGGCACTCGACAGCGTCGAAGCCGTGTACGCGATGGGCGACTTCGATGGCGCCAAACAGGCGCTGCACGGCAGCACGCCCTACCTGATGCGTTTCGAGCCGGGCGACCGGCCACCGGTCGACGCTTTCTGGTCCATCACGCTGTATGACGCCGACCGCTTCCTGTATCCGAACGCGCTGGCGCGTTATTCCATCGGCGACCGCACCCCCGGGCTGCAGACCGATCCCGATGGCGGGCTGACCTTGCGCGTGTCCCACGTGGCGCCCGCCGACAGCGCCAACTGGTTGCCAGCGCCCGCAGGCAGCTTCTACCTGATCCTGCGCATGTACTGCCCGCGGCCCGAAGCGCGCAGTTGGCGCATTCCCGCGCTGCAACGCCTCACCCCCTGAGTACCCCATGGCCGATACGCCTTTCCCCGTCTCCGACCCGCACGCAGACTACCTCTACAGCCAGGCGTTGCAGGCCTGCATCTACTGCTGGCCCCTGTTCGAGATGCAGCGCATGCGCAGCGCGACCTCAGCGCGCAAGGCACCCGGCCAGGGCTTCGCCGGCGACAGCCCCGAGAGCACGCAGCGCTGGTGCAACCTGTTCACGCACGAACGCGAGTTGCTGACCGCCGGCAAGAGCCGCGTGGTGATGCCCAACAACGACACGTTGTATGCCAACGCCTGGCTCGACCTGTCGGCCGGCCCGCTGGTCATCACCTTGCCCGACAGCGGTTCCCGCTACTACGTGCTCGGCTTCCTGGACTACTACACCAACCCGTTTGCGCATGTGGGCACGCGCACCACCGGCAACCAAGCGGGCGAGGTGCTGGTGACGGGCCCGGGCTGGAGCGGCGAGGTGCCGCCCGCATTTCAGGCACCGCTGCGGCATGTCCAGGCCCCCACCGACTGGGTCTGGATCATCGGCCGCATCCTGGTGGATGGCGCGCAGGACGTGACCGCCGTCAATGCCCTGCAGGACCGCTTGCGGATGGACACGCTGGACGACTGGCAAGCGGGGCGCAACAGCCCGGCACGACGCTTCGACGCCCGGCATGCGCCGCGCGCGCCCTTTTCGGTGGACCGTTTTGTCGGCATGGTCAACGATGCGTTGCGTATCTGCCCGCCCCCGGCCGGCGACGCGATGCTGGTCGCGCAGTTCGCCGATCTGGGCATCGGCACGCCAGTGGCCGGGGAACTGCCGGCGCGCTCACGCACCGCGCTGGAGCGGGCCAGTGCCACCACCCTGGCATTGCTCGAAGGCGCCGAAGACGCCACCTTCGGCAGCATCGACAGGGCTGGTGCCAGTGCGGCAACACGCGCCTGGCGGCTGCCGGCCTTTCTCGGTGAAACCTTTGGCACACGGCTGCTGCGCCGCGCCTTCGTGGCGCGCCAGGGCATCGGCCAGTTGACGACCCACGAGGCCGCCTACCTGCGCTGCGAAACCGACGCCGCCGGCGAGCGTCTGAGCGGGGCGCGCCGCTACGACCTGCATTTCGCCCCTGGCCAATTGCCGCCGGTCGGGGCCTTCTGGTCGATCACGATGTACAGCAGTGCAGACTATTTGCTGGTGCCCAACCCGATCGAGCGTTTTGCCATCGGAGACCGGACGCCGGGCCTGGTGCCCGACGCCGACGGCGGCCTCACGATCCGCCTGCAGCATGCGCCCCCGCTGGATGCCAGCGCACGCGCCAACTGGCTGCCGGCACCGCCGGACGCGTTCTTCCTGTGCCTGCGGGCCTACCTGCCGCACGCACCACTGATCGACGGCAGCTACAGGATGCCAGATCCCCGGGTCGTGGCCTGAACCATGCGCAAAGTCCGGTCAGCCGACTTCCAGCCGGTTGCGTCCCGAACGCTTGGCCTGGTAGAGCGCCGCGTCGGCTCGTGCAATCGCCAACTGGGTCGGCTCACCGGCCACGTGCGCCGACAATCCGGCGGAAAAACTGACCTGCAGTTCCTGGCAGTCGACCCAGCGTTGGGGGTCATTGCAACGGTCGCCGAGCCGCTCCAGGACGCGGGCGGCTTCGTCGAGCGGCGTCTCGGGCAGCAGCAAGATGAACTCCTCGCCGCCCCAGCGTGCCAGCACATCGCCCGCGCGCAGGCCACCGCCCACCACCTCGGCAAAGCGCCGCAACGCCGCATCGCCCGCCTGGTGGCCAAGTGTGTCATTGACATTCTTGAAGTGGTCGATGTCCAGCAGGCCGATACACAACGGCGAAAGCTGCCGCAGGGCACGCCGCTCTTCATGAGCCAGCAGTTCCATCACCTGGCGTCGGTTCGGCAATCCGGTCAGTTCGTCGCGGGTCGCCAGCAGGTGCACCTTGTTCAGGGCAACCCGCAATTCCACTTTCTGCGACTGCTGCAATGCGCGCATCTCGCTCAGCTGCCCGGCCAGCAAGGCAACTGCCGCCAATACGGTCGCACTGAGCAGGAAGTGGATCACCTCGATCCGCGGGTCGAAGATATCGGGGGCCCGCACGGCGCCCAGGACCATGCCCAAGGCCAGCGCCGTGATCGATGCCCCACCCAGCCAACGGCACTCGCGCCGCGACAACATCAGGGCGCCGAACATCAACACCATGCCCATCAGCATCGGCATGGCCCCGCGTACCGGTGGCAACAGGGCATATGCCAGCGAGATCGAGGCAATTCCGTACAGACACTGCGCCATGGTCATCGCCGGATCGCGCAAGCACGCGCTCCAACCGGAGCGCAAGCCCAGATAGAAAACCAGCGGCCCCAGGGTGTTGGCAGCGCACATCGTCCACGCCGATGCAGGATCGATGAGCCCCCACCACAGGCCCAGCAAAACCAATATCGACGACAACCCATAGACCCCTGCCCCGGTAAAAAAACGGGTCAGGCGCAGACGCAACTGGGGATCGGTACCAAGCACCAGGTTGGCCAGGGTACGTGGGGCGTCGGCGGGCGATTTTCCCATGGTCATTGTGCCTTGCGGCCCGGTTGTGGTGGCAGGGACGCCGTTGGTTTTTTCGCCGCGCGCTCATTGTACGCACGCGCATGAGCCAACCACCAGCCGCAGCTGCCAGCCGCGCGTATTTCCTCCACCCACGACAAACATCAAAGGCGTGACCCCATGACACCCTCCACCCTGTTGCCCAGCCCGCTAAGCCGGCGGCTTGGCATCGACCACCCGATCTTCGGGTTTTCCCACAGTGCAGCGGTAGTGGCCGCCATCTGCAACAACGGCGGTTTCGGCGTGCTGGGGGCCACGCGCCACACACCCGAGGAGATCGAACACGAGTTGGCCTGGATTCGCCAGGCCGTCGGCCAACGGCCATTTGGCGTCAACCTCGTGCTGCCCGACGGCATGCCCGAGGACAACGACCGCTCCGCCATCGAGGCGCAACTTCCGGCCGGCCATCGGGAGTTCGTGCGGGGCCTGTACGGCAAGTACGCGATTCCCGCCGCCACAAAACCCGGCGAGCGGTCGAAATTCGTGCGCTCGAACCAGGTCGCCGCGCAGCAACTCGACGCCGTGCTGCATTCCGGTGTCAACCTGCTGGCCTGCGGCATTGGCTCACCGGTGGACGTCATCGAGCGGGCCAAGGCGCGCGGCAAACTCGTGCTGGCGCTGGTCGGCTCGCCCAAACATGCCAAACGGGCGCTGGCCAAGCCGATTGACATCCTGGTTGCGCAAGGGTATGACGCCGGCGCCCACACCGGCACCATCGGCACGTTTTCACTGGTGCCGCAGATCGTCGACTTGGCGGGCCCGATACCGGTGCTCGCCGCCGGTGGAGTGGCGACCGGGCGCCACATCCATGCCGCGCTGGCCATGGGTGCCCAGGGCGTCTGGATGGGTACCGCCTGGCTCACCACCAGCGAACACCAGATGCCCGACCTGCTGCGCCACAAACTGCTGGCCGCCGGCAGCGACGACACCGTGATCTCGCGCGCCGACAGCGGCAAGACACTGCGACAGATCCGCACCGCCTGGACCGAGGAATGGGCCGCGCCCGATGCGCCGCGCCCGCTCAAGATGCCCTTGCAGGACATCCTGGTGGGCGACTTGCTGGGAGCCATCGACGAGCACCGGATAGAGCCACTGATGCACAGCCCGGCCGGCCAGAGCATCGCCTATTTCAACGCGGTGCGCAGCGTGGCCGAAGTCATGGCCAGTCTGGTACAGGACACCGCCTCCAGCCTGCAGCGCCTGGGTTCGGTAGCCCCTGCCATCACGGAGTCGACGCCATGAGCCTGACCCGGTCCACCGAGGACTTCGCGGCGCTCATCGCCCGCGCGCGCGACTTTATCGCGCAGGAAGTGATCCCGCGCGAAGACCTGCGCATGGCGCATGACGTCGCGGCGGTGGATCAGCTCTCCGCCGAGTTGCGTGCGCGCGCCGTCGCCCTGGGCCTGGGTTCGCCCCGGCTGGCGATGCAGGACGGCGGCCTCGGTTTGTCGTGGGAGGAATGTTGCGCCTACCTGGAAGAGGCCGGGCGCAGCTACCTGGGCCCGGCCAGCCTGCAGTGCGCCGCGCCAGGGCAGCCCGACATCGCCGCGCTGGACCAGTTGGCCAGCCCGCAGCAGCGTGCGCGTTACCTGGCCCCACTGACGCAGGGCCGCATGCGCTCCTGTTTTGCGATGACCGAGCCGCCGCCGGGCGTTGGCTCCGACCCGCGCATGTTGTCCACTCGGGCTCGGCGCGACGGCGCGGACTGGATCATCGACGGCCATAAATGGTTCGCCAGCAATGGCGCGCGCGCCGACGTGGCGATCGTGGTGGCGCGCAGCGATGCCGGGCCGTCCTGCTTTCTGGTCGACACCGGCAACCCGGGCTTTCAGGTGGTGCGTAACGTGCCCACCATGGAGCCCTTCGGACACGGCGGCCACGCCGAGATCCGGCTGGTGAACTGCCGGGTGGGCGCCGACGCCCTGCTCGGCGAGGAAGGCCGCGGGCTCGACTATGCGCAGCTGCGGCTCGAAGGCGCGCGCCTGTTCCACTGCATGCGTTTCATCGGCCTGGCGTCGCGCGCCATGGGCCTGGCGCAGGACTATGCGGCGCAACGAGAGTCGCACGGGGCGCGCCTGTCGGAGCACCAGATGGTGCAGGCGATGGTGGCCGATGCCCACATCGAGCTGTATGCGGCGCGCCTCATGACGCTGGACACGGCGCGCCGGCTCGACCGCGGCGACTCGATCCGCCACGAGTCGTCGATGGCCAAGGTGTTTGTGGCCGAGGCAGTCAACCGCGTGGCCGACTCCGCGGTGCAGATCACCGGTGCGCTGGGCATTTCCGAGGACCTGCCGCTGTCGATGATCCTGCGCACCCTGCGCCCGTTCCGGATCTACGATGGTGCCTCCGAAGTGCACCGTTGCGCCATCGCCAAGCGTGTCTTCAGACACCGCCTGCGAGC
>JANOUM010000008.1:0-3130 GCA_031416855.1 Rhodoferax sp.
TCGAGCTCGTGAAAATGTTCCCAGGTGGCCCATTTCGGCACCAGGTTGGAGTTGGCGATCAGCACCCGGGGCGCATCAACGTGTGACCGGAACACACCCACTGGCTTGCCCGACTGCACCAGCAGGGTTTCGTCTTCCTTCAGGTCGCGCAGGCTTTGCAGGATTTGCTCGAAGCAGTCCCAGTTGCGTGCGGCCTTGCCGATGCCGCCGTAAACCACCAGGGCGTCGGGGTTCTCGGCGACTTCCGGGTCGAGGTTGTTCTGGACCATGCGGTAGGCGGCTTCGATCAGCCAGTTGCGGCAGCTGAGCTGGCTGCCGCGGGGCGCACGGACGGGGCGGGGTTTGGCAAGCTGATGGACGGGGGATAAATCGGACATGGCGGCCTCGCAGACAGGGGATGGAACAGCAATTTCTGACCGCATTTTACTTGACTAGACAAGCCTGTGCAACTAGAATTTGCGCATGCTGGAATCAGTGTCGCCCCCCCCAAGTCGTCGCGCCAGGGACGCGGAGCCATCCACACCCGTCAAGGCGCCTTACGCGCAAATCAAAGAGTATCTCAAGCAGGGGCTTGCGTCCGGCCACTGGCAACCGGGTGCGCTGATGCCCTCCGACGCCGAGCTGGTGGCGCAGTTTGGTGTCAGCCGCATGACCGTGACCCGTGCCTTGCGCGAGTTGCAAAACGAGGGCCTGGTCACCCGCGTGCAGGGCCTGGGCACCTACGCGGCCCACCTGTTCCGTGTCTCGTCGACCCTCACGATACGCGATCTGCATGAAGAGATCCTCGCGCGCGGGCACCGCCACCATGCCAAGGTGCATATCGCCCGGCAGGAAAACGCCAGTGCTGCCGTGGCGGCGCGGCTCGGCCTGGCCCGCGGCGACCCGGTGTTCCACACGCTGATCGTGCACTTCGAGAACGACCTGGCCCTGCAATGCGAGGACCGCTTCGTCAACCCTGCCTGCGCGCCGGACTACCTGCAGGCCGACTTCACCCGGATCACGCCGACACACTACCTGCTGCAGGTGGCGCCGCTGTGGGAGGCGCAGTATGCGATCGAGGCCGGCTTGCCCAGCCCGCGGGAGGCCCGCCTGCTCGGTATACCGCCCCAGGAGCCCTGCCTCATCATCGTGCGCCGCACTGTCAACCGCGGCATCCCCATCACCCTGGCGCGGTTGGTTCACCCCGGCTCGCGTTACCGTGTCGAAGGCGCCTTCAAGCCATGATCTCGCCGGTCCGCCCCGACGGCCAGTACCGCAGCGCGCCGCGCGAAGGTTTCGTCGTGACCCCCGCTCGGCCGCCCGAAGGCATGGTGGTGGTTTCGGCGGCATCGGTGCCGGCGCAGGCCTGGCGCAACGGCGGCGGGCGGACCCGTGAATTGCTGACCTGGCCCGCCGATGCCCCGTGGCAGTTGCGGATCAGCCGGGCGGACATCGAGCGCGACGGGCCGTTCTCGGCGTTTCCGCAGATCGAACGCTGGTTCGCCGTGCTGCAGGGACAAGGCGTGGTGCTGGGTTTCGAACACGGCGAGCGCAGCGTGCGCAGTAGCGACGATGCACTGCATTTCGATGGCGCCGCCGCGCCGGCATGCCGCCTGCTCGATGGCGCCACACAGGACCTGAACCTGATGGCGCGCAACGGTGCCGGTGCGATGCGGCGCTGGCACCCGGGCCAGCCGTGCACGGACGCATACGCCATGCGCGGGCTCTACTCCACCGTCGCCGGCCGTTGGCGCAGTGACACAGCCGCCTTCGACCTCGCTGCCGACACCCTGTTGTGGTCAGCCACTCCAAGCGCTGGCCGATGGACCTTTTGCCCGTTGCAGCCCGATGCCATGGCAAGCGTCTGGTGGCTGGGTTTCACACCGAGGAGCTGAACCCATGGATCGCACCACACTGTGGCACAACGCGCGGCTGGCCACACTCACAGGCGGCTCGTGGGGGCTGATCGACCATGGCGCCATGCTGGTGCGCGCGGACACCCTGGTGTGGGTCGGCCCGCAGACCGAGCTGCCGGCTCAGTGGCAGACACCCGGCATGGTTACGCACGATCTTGGCGGGGCGCTGGTCACCCCCGGCCTGATCGACTGCCACACCCACCTGGTTTACGGCGGCCAGCGCGCCACCGAATTCGAGCTGCGCCTGCAGGGGGCCAGTTACGAGGAGATCGCCCGTGCTGGTGGCGGCATCCGCTCGACCGTCGCGGCAACCCGCGCAGCCAGCGATGCCGACCTGCTGTCGGCCGCGCGCAGGCGAGCGCTGGCGCTGATGGCCGAAGGGGTGACCACACTGGAGATCAAGTCGGGTTATGGCTTGCGGCTGCAGGATGAACAGCGCTGCCTGGCGCTGGCGCGTCAGCTGGGGCGAGAACTGGCGTTGACCGTGCGCACCACCTACCTCGGCGCCCATGCACTGCCGCCGGAGTTCGAAGGCCGCGCCGACGACTACATCACGGCCGTCTGCGATTGGATGCCACGGCTGCAGGCGCTCGGACTGGTCGACGCGGTCGATGCCTTCTGCGAAAACATCGGTTTCAGTCCGGCGCAGACACGGCGCGTGTTCGAGGCCGCCCGCTCCCTGGGCCTGCCGGTCAAGCTGCACGCCGAACAGCTCAGCGACCAGGGTGGTGCCACCCTGGCGGCCGGGTTCGGCGCGCTGTCCTGCGACCACCTGGAACACCTCGGCGAGACGGGCATCGACGCCATGCACGCTGCTGGCAGCGTGGCCGTGTTGTTGCCGGGCGCCTACTACTTCCTGCGGGAAACCAAGCTGCCGCCGATCGCGCAGCTGCGCGCCAAGGGCGTACCGATGGCCCTGGCCAGCGACCACAACCCGGGGTCTTCGCCGGGGCTGTCCCTGCTGCTGATGCTCAACATGGCCTGCACGCTGTTTCGCATGACACCGCTGGAGGCGCTGCAGGGTGTCACGTTGCACGCCGCCCGCGCACTCGGGCTGGCCGACCGCGGCAGCCTGCAGGCGGGCCAGCGGGCCGACTTCGCCGTCTGGGACCTTGCCCACCCCAACGAGCTGGCCTACTGGTTCGGCCACAACCCCTGCCGGCGCGTGGTCGTCGGTGGCACGGAGCGCATGCCATGACGGTTCCCACCTTTGACTTCTATCCGGGAACGACGCC
>JANOUM010000009.1:0-3182 GCA_031416855.1 Rhodoferax sp.
CGCCCAGCAGAACTGGTCATCCAGCGATGCCTACCGGGTGACGGAAGACGCCTCGAAGCAGAAGTTCTACGCCTGCTCGATGCTGCCCTACCCCAGCGGCAAGCTGCACATGGGCCATGTGCGCAACTACACCATCAACGACATGCTCACGCGCCACCTGCGCATGAAGGGCTACAACGTGTTGATGCCCATGGGCTGGGACGCTTTCGGCCTGCCGGCCGAAAATGCCGCGCTCAAGAACGGCGTGCCGCCGGCCCGGTGGACCTACGAGAACATCGCGTACATGAAGCAGCAGATGCAGGCGCTGGGCCTGGCGATCGACTGGAGCCGCGAGATCGCCACCTGCGATGCGAGCTACTACAAATGGAACCAGTGGCTGTTCCTGAAGATGCTCGAGAAAGGCATCGCCTACCGCAAGACCCAGATCGTCAACTGGGATCCGGTGGACCAGACCGTGCTGGCCAACGAGCAGGTCATCGACGGCAAGGGCTGGCGCACCGGTGCCGTGATCGAGAAGCGCGAGATCCCGGGCTACTACCTCAAGATCACGGACTACGCCGCCGAACTGCTCGACAGCGTCAACCAAGGCCTGCCCGGCTGGCCGGAGCGTGTGAAGCTGATGCAGGAGAACTGGATCGGCAAGAGCGCAGGCGTGCGTTTCGCCTTCCCGCATGACATCCGCGACGCCAGCGGCCAGCTGATCGGCGACGGCCGGATGTACGTCTTCACCACCCGCGCCGACACCCTCATGGGCGTGACTTTCTGCGCCGTGGCGCCGGAGCATCCGCTGGCCACCCATGCGGCGCGCTCCAACCCGGCGCTGGCGGCCTTCATCGAGGAGTGCCAGCGCGGCGGCACCACCGAGGCCGAACTGGCGGTGCGCGAGAAGGAGGGCATGCGCACCGGGCTGTTCGTCACGCACCCGCTCAACGGCCACAAGATCGAGCTCTGGGTCGGCAACTACGTGCTGATCGGTTATGGCGACGGCGCCGTCATGGGCGTGCCGGCGCACGACGAGCGCGATTTCATCTTTGCGCGCAAGTACGGCATCCCGATCGTGGAGGTGGTGCTGATCGACGGGCTGACCTACGACTACGAGAACTGGCAGGACTGGTACGGCGACAAGCAGCGCGGCGTGACCATCAACTCGGACAGCTTCAGCGGCCTGTCCTACCAGGAGGCGGTCGACGCGATCAGCCATTCCTTGCAGGTGCGCGGCCTGGGCGAGAAGAGGACCACCTGGCGCCTGCGCGACTGGGGTGTGAGCCGCCAGCGTTACTGGGGCACACCGATCCCGATCATTCACTGCCCCGAGCATGGCGCGGTCCCGGTGCCCGAGAAAGACCTGCCGGTGGTGCTGCCACAGGACTGCGTGCCCGACGGTTCCGGCAACCCGCTAAACACACACGTCGGGTTTCACGCCGGCGTGGTGTGTCCGGTCTGTGGTGCGGCGGCGCGGCGCGAGACCGACACGATGGACACCTTCGTCGATTCCTCGTGGTACTACATGCGTTATTGCGACCCGAAGAACGATGCGGCCATGGTGGGCGCGGGCACCGACTATTGGATGCCGATGGACCAGTACATCGGCGGCATCGAACACGCCATCCTGCACCTGTTGTACGCCCGCTTCTGGACCAGGGTGATGCGCGATCTGGGGCTGGTCAAGATCGACGAGCCCTTCACCAAGCTGCTGACCCAGGGCATGGTGCTCAACCACATCTACTCGCGCAAGGGCGCGGGCGGCGGCATCGAGTATTTCTGGCCCAAAGACGTCGAGGATGTGCTCGACGCCAGCGGCAAGGTCTTCGGCGCCAGGTGCAAGTCCGACGGCTCGATGGTGAACTACGAAGGCGTGGGCACCATGAGCAAGAGCAAGAACAATGGCGTCGACCCACAGGACTTGATCGAGAAATACGGCGCAGATACCGCCCGGCTCTACACCATGTTCACGGCGCCGCCGGAGGCCACACTGGAATGGAACGACGCCGCCGTCGAGGGGTCCTACCGCTTCCTGCGCCGGGTCTGGAATTTTGCCGCCCGGCTGGGACAGGCCCCGACCGATGCCGGTGCGGGGGGGGCGACCACCTTCGGGCGCGCGGCCGGCGATCTGCGGCGCGAGATCCACAGCGTGTTCAAGCAGGTCGACTACGACTACCAGCGCATGCAATACAACACCGTGGTCTCCGGCGCCATGAAGATGCTCAACGCGCTTGAGGATTTCAAGAGCAGCGGATCCGCTGCCGATACCCTGGCGGCGCACGAGGGGCTGCACATGTTGTTGCGTTGCCTGTACCCGGTCACGCCGCACATCGCGCACGAGTTGTGGCTCGGCATGGGTTATGACCAGCGGCTGGGTGACCTGCTCGACGCACCCTGGCCGGTGGTGGATCCACAGGCGCTGGTGCAGGACGAAATCGAGCTGATGCTGCAGATCAACGGCAGGCTGCGTGGCGCGATCCGGGTACCCTCTGGCGCCACGCGCCAAGCCATCGAAGCCGCTGCGTTGGCCAACGAGGTGTTCATCAAGCTGGCGGCCGGTGCCACAGTCAAGAAAGTCATCGTCGTTCCAGGTCGCCTCGTGAACGTGGTGCTCTGATGCTGCAACGCCGCCTGTTCTTTGCACCAGCTGCGGCGCTGGCGCTCGGCGCCTGCGGCTTCCAGTTGCGCGGCGCGCCGGAGCTGGCTTTTACCTCGGTGTTCGTCAACGTCGCGGAGTCATCCGGACTGGGTGCCGAACTCAAGCGCAACCTGGGCGCGCTCGGTGCCCTGCAGGTACTGGGCGCGCCTGCACCGCAGGCCGACGCACAGGTGGTGCTCGAAATCCTGTCCGAGCGACGCGAAAAGACGGTGGTAGGTGTCAGCACGACCGGGCAGGTGCGGGAGTTCCAGTTGCGGGTGCGGATCCGGTTCCGGCTGCGCACACCCCAGGGGAGGGAACTCATCCCCGACACCGAACTGATGCAGCAGCGCGACTTCAGTTTCAACGAGTCCGCAGCGCTCGCCAAAGAGGCCGAGGAAGGCCTGATGTACCGCGACATGCAAAGCGACATCGTGCGGCAGCTGGTGCGCCGGCTGGCAGCGGTTCGATCACTCTGAACCAGGTCGGGGGGGGGGGGTTGGGGGTTTGGCCGAGGGACCGGGGGGGGGGGTTGTTGGGGGGGGGGAAAAAAAAAAAAAAA
>JANOUM010000010.1:0-4022 GCA_031416855.1 Rhodoferax sp.
GCCATCATCTCCCACCCCGACGCGGGCAAGACCACGCTCACCGAAAAGCTGCTGCTGTTCTCGGGCGCGATCCAGATCGCGGGCTCGGTCAAGGCGCGCAAGGCGACCCGCCATGCCACCAGCGACTGGATGGAGATCGAGAAGCAGCGCGGCATCTCGGTGGCCAGCTCGGTGATGCAGATGGTCTACCGCGACCGTGTGATCAACCTGCTCGACACCCCGGGCCACAAAGACTTCTCGGAAGACACCTACCGGGTGCTGACCGCCGTTGACGCGGCACTGATGGTGATCGACGCCGCCAACGGTGTCGAGGCCCAGACGCGCCGGCTGATCGAGGTCTGCCGCCAGCGCAACACGCCCATCATCACCTTCGTGAACAAGATGGACCGCGAAGTGCGCGAGCCGCTCGACATCCTGGACGAGATCGAGCGCGAACTCGGCATGCCCTGCGTTCCGATGACCTGGCCGGTCGGCCAGGGCAAGACCTTCGGCGGCATCGTGAACCTGAGCACCCGTGCGATGACCGTGTTCGAATCCGGCAGCGAACGCCGGCCCCAGGACTTCCGGACCATCCCCCTGACCGAGCGCGGGTCGCTGCAGGAGCGCTTTGGTCACGAGTTCGACACCGCCATGGAAAGCATGGAACTCGCCACCGGCGCCTCCCCCGCCTGGGACCATGCCGAATTCCTGGCCGGACGGCAGACACCGGTCTTCTTCGGCTCGGGCGTGAACAACTTCGGTGTGATGGAGGTGCTGAACGCCCTGGTCGACCTGGCGCCCTCCCCCCAGCCGCGCACCAGTTCGCTGGTGGTCAACAAACAGGCGGTGGTTGCAGAGGTCCGGCCGGAAGGCGACGCCTTTGCCGGCGTGGTGTTCAAGGTTCAGGCCAACATGGATCCCTCGCACCGCGACCGCATCGCGTTCGTGCGCATGTGCTCGGGCAAATACACGCCCGGCATGAAACTCAAGGTGCAGCGCACCTCCAAGGAGCTGCGCCCGACCAGCGTGGTCACCTTCATGAGCCAGCGCCGCGAAGCCGTCAACGAGGCCTACGCCGGCGACATCGTGGGGTTCACGACGCACGGCGGTGTCCAGCTCGGCGACACCATCACCGACGGCAGCGTGGCGCTGCAATTCACCGGCCTGCCCTTCTTCGCGCCCGAGCTGTTCATGACCGTCATCCTGAAGAACCCGCTGCGCACCAAGCAGTTGCAGCAAGGCCTGGTCCAACTCGGCGAAGAAGGCGCGATCCAGGTGTTTCGGCCCAACGTCGGCGGCCCGATGCTGCTCGGCGCGGTGGGTCAACTGCAGTTCGAGGTGGTCCAGCACCGGCTCAAGGGCGAATACGACGCCGACATCCGGCTGGAGTCGAGCCAGTATGTCGGCGCGCGCTGGATCACCGCCGACACACCGCAGGAACTGCGCGCCTTCTGCGACGCCTATCCGATGCGCATGGCGCTGGACGCGGCCAACACGCTGGCCTACCTGACCACCTCACCCTACGACGTGCGCCTGGCGCAGGAGCGCTTCCCCAAGATCCACTTCCACCCGCTGCGAGAACACGCCGGCCTGGCGCTGCAGTCAGCCGGCTGATTCCGCCCCGCCCAGCCGATGCAAGCCCTGTGCGAGTGGCCCGAGGAAGACCGCCGGCAGGTGGTCGGCGTCTGCACGGACATCGACGACACACTCACCACCGACGGGGCCATCACCCCGGAGGCGCTGGCTGCGCTGGCCTGCCTGAAGCAGGCCGGGTTGCCGGTGCTGGCGATCACCGGCCGACCCCTGGGCTGGAGTGTGCCGTTTGCGCAAGCCTGGCCGGTGGACGCCATCGTGGCCGAAAACGGGTCGGTGGCGCTGGTGCATGGGCCCGAGGGCCTGGCACAGCTCTACTTGCAGGATGCAGCAACCCGGGCCCGCAACTTCGCGCGCATGGAGCAAGTGGCAATCCGTGTCATGCGCGAGGTGCCGGGGGCCTTGTTGTCCCGGGACTCGTCCGGGCGGGAGACCGATATCGCCATCGACCACAGCGAGTTCACCCATTTGCCCGGCGATGCCATCGCAGAGGTGGTTCGGGTGATGCAGTCCGAGGGCATGTCCGCCACCGTGAGCAGCATCCATATCAACGGCTGGTATGGCGACCACAACAAATTGGTCGGGGCGCGCTGGATCGTGCAACAACTCTGGGGCCGTACGCTCGACAGCGACATCGCGCACTGGGTGTATGTGGGGGACTCGACCAATGACCAGCTGATGTTCCAGGCCTTCGACAATTCGATCGGTGTGGCCAACATTCGGCGTTTTGTGCCCCAGCTGCTCCACCTGCCACGGTATGTCACGCAGGCCGAACGGGGTGCCGGTTTTGCCGAGGTCGTGCAGGCGCTGCTGTCGACACCGGGCCGCCCGCAGCCAAATGCGTCGCCCGCATGAGCTGGACCAACGCCAGGCTGGGGCTGCTCGCGGTGTTCGCCTCCACCTTCTTCGAGCTGGTGGGCTATTTCATGCTGCTGCCGCTGCTGCTGCTCCAACTCAAGGGCGGGGGCGTGTCCACCGCTGTCGCCGGCCTGTTTGCCGCGACGGGATGGGCCGGCATCTTCCTGTTCACGCCTTTCGCGTCCTGGGTGACGCGCCACCTCGGGCGCCGGCCGACCCTATGGCTGTCAGCTGCGATCCCGGCGCTGGCGGCGGTCGGTTTTGCGCTGACTCGTTCATTGCCAGTCTGGTTTGCACTCGAACTGCTGGCCGGTGCCGCGTCCGGCTTGCGCTGGGTGTTGTCCGAAGCGGTGGTGGCGGAGTTCTCCCCGGCGGGCCAGCGCGGTCGCTACGTCGGCATTTTCGAGACCATGGTCGGCACCACGTTCGTCATTGGCCCCGGTGTCCTGGTCTGGATCGGCCCCGAACAGACCTCCGCGTTGTGGGTGGCTATCGGCTTCATGACGGTGGGCCTGGCATGGAGCCTGGCGATCCCGAAAATGCCTGCAGCCGCCGATGCCGACAGCGCGAAGGTCGGCCTGCACGGGGTCTGGCAGGCGCTGGTAAAGCACCCCATCATCATGCTGGCCGGTTTCGTAGGCGGCTTTTTCGAGAGCGGCATCACCTCCATCCTGCCGCTGTACGGCCTCGCCCTGGGCCTGGGGGCGGCCACTGCCGCGCTATTGGTGGCTGCCAGCGGCCTGGGCAGCGCGCTGATGATGCTGCCGGTGGGCATGATCGCCGACCGCTGGACGCACCAGTCCGGGGGCCGGCGCACGATGATGATCGTGCTGGCTTTTGCCACCCTGGCCGCCACCTGCGTGGTCCCGTTCGTGGCGCACATCCCCGCGCTGGCGTGGCCGATCGTGTTTCTGTGGGGCGGTGCGGGTGGCAGCCTCTACACGCTGGCCATGATCGACATCGGCTCGCGCGAGGAGGGCATCACGCTGGTCAACAGCACCGCCGTACTGGTACTCACCTACACGCTGGGCGGCACAATCGCCTCGGGGGTTTCGGGCGCGCTGTTGCAATGGTCGCCGACGCTCGGGTTCCCGGCGTTGCTGGCCCTGGTGGCGCTGATGGGTGCCATCGCGCTGCTGCGCACGCGCAACCGGCAAGACATCTGATCGGCTGAGCGCCCCAACCCTGCCGCTGCAAGGCATGCCCCCAAGAAGTTCACGAAAACCTGGGGCGGCCCCGCGTTTCCTCGTACGCCGCGGGTCAGCCGGTCGTCAACGCGCGTGCTGCTCGAACCCTTCCAGCACATTCACCGCATTGACGCCCAGGTCGGCCACCGCGTAACCGCCTTCGAACACAAACACCGTGGGCAATCCGGCGCGGGCCAGGTCTTCGCCAACACGCAGGTAGTCGTCACTCTTGAGCTGGAAGCCCGAAATCGGATCTCCCTCGAAAGTGTCCAGCCCCAGCGACACCACCAACACGTCGGCTCGGAAACCAGCGATCCGCTGCAAGGCAAGTTCAAGCGCCGCGCGCCACTGGTCAAATCCGGTGCCGCGCGCCAGCGGCAGGTTCAGGTTGAAGCCTTTACCGGC
>JANOUM010000011.1:0-15506 GCA_031416855.1 Rhodoferax sp.
GGGGTACACCGACATCCAGGTGCAGAGCTTCGGCACCGCACGCGACGTGATGATTCGCCTGCCGGCACAAAAAGGTGTCAGTTCAGCACAACAAAGCGAAACTGCGTTCGCCGCCCTGAAAAAGGCGGATCCAGATGCCAAGCTTCGGCGGCAGGAGTTCGTCGGACCGCAGGTCGGCGAGGAACTCGCGGTGGACGGACTCAAAGCGCTGACGATGGTTGTCATCGGGATCATGCTGTACCTCGCCGTGCGCTTCGAGTGGAAGTTTGCAGTGGCGGCTATTGTTGCCAATTTGCATGATGTGGTGATCATTTTGGGGTTTTTTGCCTTTTTCCAATGGGAATTCTCCTTGCCCGTCCTGGCGGCGGTGCTTGCGGTGCTGGGCTATTCGGTCAACGAATCAGTGGTTATCTTCGACCGGATTCGCGAGAATTTCAGGCGCTACCGCAAGATGAGCACGGTGGAGATCATCGATAACGCAATCACATCCACCATCAGCCGTACTATCATTACCCACGGGTCGACCCAGATCATGGTGTTGTCGATGCTGCTTTTTGGTGGCCCAACGCTTTACTATTTTGCGCTCGCGCTTACCATCGGTATTTGCTTCGGTATCTATTCGTCGGTCTTCGTGGGTGCCGCTATCGCGATGTGGTTGGGCATCAAGCGTGAGGATCTGGTCAAAGGGACGCCGCCGAAGAGCGGCGATCCCAATGATCCCAATGCCGGGGCCACTGTCTAAAAAGTTCCTGATCCATGGTGTCTAAACCCTTCTCCATGCAGCACATCCAGGTGGCCCAGGAAACGAGGGAGCGCTTCGTCGCCGACGCCGGGCGCATGATGGTTGAAATTGTGGCGGCCGCCCAGGAGCGGCTGGCGGTGTTGATGGGCGAGGCCGGGTCCTCGCGCGACATGCAGATCCGTCGTGACGCCTGGACTTTCTTCCAGCGCGTGAAGTCCGCCTGGCGGGAAGCTGCGGTTGCCGGCTGGCAGAAAGCGCTGCAACCGGCACCCGCGTTCGCCAAGACCGATCTGCAGGATATCGACAGCCTGCAACTGGTGGGCACCGATGTGGTGGAAAACAAGATTCTGGCGTCGCGGCTGGTGCTGCGGATCATGGACAAGGTCAGTTCCGAGCTGGATGACCTTCGTCTGCGGATCCGTCACATCGAGGGGTCCGAGAGCCTGGATCGCAGCGACATTTTGCGGCCAGAAGTGCTGGTGCTGGTGCTGGTCGAGCAGTGGGCCGCGGTCGGCATGCCGTCGGGCAGCTGGCCGCTGTTGAATGACGTCGTGCAGGGGCTCTTGGTGGAGCGGATGCGGCAGGCCTACCACAAGGCCAATGAATTCCTGATCGAGCGCGGCGTGATGCCTACGATCGACCTGAAGGACCGGGTGCGCCGATCCAGCGTGCAGGGCAGCGCGGCCCGGCCTTTCCCTACCACCCGGGCGGCACCAGATTCGGTTCAGCCGCAGGACCACCACACCGACGCGGGGCCCAGCAGTGGTTATGGCCGCCCTGGGGTCGAAGGGGGCGGCGCGCCACGCAGTGCTTATCAACCCGGCGGCACTGGACGGTCGACGGGCGGACTCGCCCCTGACGGGGCTGGCCCGGTCCCGCCCGCGGATGGGCAAACACCGATGCGGCCGTCCTGGGCGCAGGATCCGACGCTGGAAACCGGCGCCCAGCGCCTGGGCGCACGGCAGACAAACGGGCCGATGGGGCATCCGGTGACCCATGACGAAACCCGGATGATGACTTCTGCGACGCCGCTGGCGCGGGCACGCAGCCGGGCGCAGGGGGTATTGGGGCAGCTCAAGCGCCTGCTGGTTGGCCGGGTCGGGCCGGAATTCGACGCAACGTCCTACGAGCCTGCGTCCCCCGCCCTGGCGGCGGCGATCTCCGCCCGGGTGCAAAACAACGTCGCCGCCTACGGTGCCAGTGGCACCATGATCGAGGATTACACCCCGGCGGGTGTAGCGCGGGTGGCAGGCCAACTGCGGGAGCAGACCGCCGAACTCAAGAGCAAGGCGGAAACCAAAGGCGAAAAGGCCACGATCGAGATCGTGGCGCTGATGTTCCAGGCAATCTTGCAGGAGGAGCGCATCCCTCCGGGCATCCGGGTCTGGTTTGCTCGGTTGCAGATGCCCGTGTTGCGGGTCGCGCTGGCCGAGCCCGATTTTTTCGGAACGGCGAACCACCCGGCGCGGCAGTTGATCGACCGCATGGGTTCATGTGTGATGGGTTTTGACGCCAGCGGTATCCAGGGGGGCGCACTCGAAAAGGAAATCAAGCGCGTCGTGCAGGTGATCGAGCAGTACCCGGAAACCGGCAAACGGGTGTACGAGCTGGTGTATGCCGAGTTTCAGAAGTTCCTGCAGAAGTTTCTGGCCGGCAGCGGCGCGGCCCAGAAGGTTGTCAGTGTGGCGCAGCAGGTGGAGCAGAAGGAAACCCTCACGATCCAATACACGATCGAGATGCGCAATACGCTGAAGGACGTCCCGGTGCGGGATGAAATCCGATCCTTTCTGTTCAAGGTATGGGCGGAGGTGCTGGCGGTGGCGGGGATCCGCAAGGGCGTGCAACACGCCGAAACGCTGGATCTCAAGAAGACCGCCACCGACCTGGTCTGGGCTGCCAGTGCCAAACCGAACCGTGCAGACCGGGCCCGGGTGATCCAGGATCTGCCGAAGCTGCTGCAGCGGCTGCGCGGCGGCATGACCTTGCTGGGCATGCCGCCAAGCCAGCAGGACATCCACGTCAAGACCGTCAGCGACACACTGGCCGACGCCTTCCTGTCCAAGACGGAGGCGATCCCGCAGGCTCAGATCGAGGCGATGGCCAAACGTTTGGCCAACCTGGAGGACTTCGTCAGCGAAGACGGCATGGGCGACCTGCCACTGGACGCCGAAAGCATCGAGCTGATGCTGGGCATCGATCCCGCAACCATCGACGTGGTGGCCAACGGCGGCTCCAAACCAACCAACGCCATGCTGGCCTGGGCGCAGGAACTGGAGCTCGGGTCCTGGTTCACGCTGGACCACAACGGACGGGTCACCAAGGTGCAGTTCGCGTGGCGCAGCGAACGCAAACAATTGCACCTGTTCGCGTCCAGTGGCGGCCATAGCTACCTGATTCAGGCCGGGCGCCTGGCGGCATACCTGCAGGCCGGACTCCTGCTGCCACAGGAAGAGGAAGCGCTGACCGTGCGCGCCACCCGGGACGCCCTGGCCAAGCTCGAAGCCAATCCGGAACGCCTGCTCGGCTGAGCAGGCCGCAGCGGCCACCGCTCAATGGGCGATGCGGTCGCCCGGGTCGTCGCACAACTCGTCGAGCACCAGTGCGTCGGGTTCCTGGCCGAAGCTCCAGTACACCATGAGGACGATGATCTTGAGGTCGTCGAGGCCCAGCATCTCGCTGCTGGAGGCCATTGCGCGATCGATCACCACCTCACGCATTGCCGCCGGCAACACCTGGGCCGACTCCATGAAGTGCAGGAACCCAAGGCATTCCGCCCCAAGCCGGTTTTGTTCGTCGACTGAATAGATGCGCATGCTGTCAGCGCCGGCAGTCTGGTCCGGCACCGGCCGATCGGGTGCTGCCGCCCGGCCCTGCGCGTGAGGTTCTTGCGCTCCGCGGGTGGCCGCCGTCAGGTCGGTCAACCAGGCCAGCGCGTCCTGGATTTCTTCCGGCTCGAAACCAACGGCGGTCAGTTTGCGACCGAGTTGCTCCCATTGGGGGCAGGCGTCGCCGCGCCAGTAGTTCTCATACACAAACACCAGAACTTCGAACATGACCTCAATATAGCGCAGTTGGGCTGCCCGGGCAGCGCCCGCTGTGCCAGTCAGGCCGTGGCGATCCGTTGAAACAAGCCGCCGGGCAGGCGCGCAACCTGACCTTCGAGTTCGAGCGTCATCAACTGCGCTTGCAGGTGCGCCGTATCCAGGCCGGTGCGAGCCAGCAGCGCGTCCAGACCTACCGGGTCAAAGCCCAGTGCCCCGAGGAGTTCGCTCTCGGGCGCCGGCGCAGTGCTGGTCGCGACTGCCAGGGCGTGCTCCCAACCCCATTCTTCCAGCACATCCTGTGCCGACTCCACCAGTTTGGCCCCCTGCTTGATCAAGGCATGGCAGCCGCGCGACTGCGCTGAATGAATCGAGCCGGGAATGGCGAACACATCCTTGCCCTGCTCCACTGCGAGACGGGCTGTGATCAGGGAGCCGGATTGCAGGGCTGCCTCGACCACCAGCGTGCCGCGCGTCATGCCGGCGATCAGCCGGTTGCGCCTGGGGAAGTTGGCCGCCAGCGGCGGCGTTCCGATCGGGTATTCGCTGATGATCAGACCGCGGCGCGCGATCAGGCGCGCCAGTTCCAGGTGGCGTCTCGGATACACACGGTCCAGCCCTGTCCCAACGATGGCGATGGTGGCCGCACGGCTTGCACCGGGTGCCATGCCATCCAGTGCCCCCGAGTGGGCCGCGCCGTCCACGCCCAGCGCCATTCCGGATACGACAGTGAGGCCGGCTTCGGCCAACGCCCTGCCGAACTGGCGGGCATTTTCGGCCCCCTGGGGGGTTGGATTGCGGCTGCCGACAATCGCCACACTGTGCGCGTAAGCCTCGGTGAACCAGGCGAGGGTGTCGTCACGGGGTTCGGCACCGCGCGTCTGGCCACCGGCAGGCCCGCCGAGGCAATAAAGCAGCAGCGGCGGATCCTCGATGGCCAGCAGTCCCGGCGGATAACGCGGGTCGCCCAGGCAGATGAGGTCGCGCGCGGGTTCATCGAAGCTGGTGGCGGACGGCGTCAGCCAGTCCAGGGTGGCAGTCACCAGCGCGGGTAGATCCGGTGGCAAGTTGGCCAAGGCGGTTGCCTGGGCTGGCCCAAGTACCTGGAGCAGGGCGCTGTCGGGCTGCCGGAATACCGATTCGGGCGAACCAAACGCCACCAGCAGGCGACGCGCTGTGGTCGGGCCTACGCCCTCGGTGAGGGTGAGCCGCAGCCACGCGCTCAGTTCTTCGCGGTCCATCAAAGGCGTATGCCGGGGCGCGTGCTGGGTTCAGGACACGGTTGGCTCACGCACCCGCGCGGCTTGGTCAACGCGGATTGATCAGGCGATCACCGACCTTGACGCCGTCGGTGATGTCGAGCACCAGTGCATACGACAGGCGGTCGAAGGTGCGGAAGACCATCAGCAGACCATTACGCTCGTCGGGCAGCTTCATCGCCGGGCGTGCCGCGTCGGTCTTGTCGACCAAGCGCTCACCGAACTTCTGGATCGCCAACACGGTGCCGCGTTCCATGCCGTCGCGGCTGCCCTTGTTGATCGCCACCACCTGGTTTTGCGCCGCGTTGACCACTGCGCTGCCATATACCGACACGATGCGTCCGTCGACCGCGCCGTTGGGTGCGCGTGGTGCATAACTCAGCAGCTCGCGGGCGGGTTCCGGCAATAACCGGTCGCCGACCCGCATTTCCTCCTTGGCAGCCACGATGTCAATCGTGGCAGGGACGATTTCGGTACTTTCCCTGCCGTTCTTGTCGGTGACACTGTGGGTCGATTCGCTGCGCACCAGCACCGCCTTGCCGACATACTGCGCTTCGTAGCCGAGGATTTCGCCTGTCGCCGGATCTTTGAGCGGTGTGGCGTTTCGGAACACGCGAAATTCCTGCTGTTTGCCAGGCGCATCCAGCAGTGGGGTGCCGGTCTGGCCGCGTGCATAGGCGCGGTCGCCGCGTGTCAGGAGCACCCGGCCGTCCTGTGCGGCGACGATACGCGGAGCATTTTGCAGGCCAAGTTCGTCCACAATCACCGGTTCGGCCAGGAACGGCTCGATCAAATGCGCCTTGATCGTGGGCAATGCGCCACTGTCCAGCGGCTCGTACCGTATGCGCGGGGAGACCCGGATGGTTTCGGTCGGCGGGGTGCCCTCGACCGAGCCGATCCCGCTGCGCAATGTGGCGCGGCCATTCCGGCGTTCCAGGAACAAGCGTTGCCCGGGGTAGATCCGGTGCGGGTTGCGGATATCGTTGAGGTTCATGCCCCACAGCTCCGGCCAGCGCCAAGGCCCCTTGAGGAAAAGGCCTGAAATCGCCCACAGCGTGTCGCCCGCCTTGACGGTGTAGTTGTCGGGCGCGTTGGCGGCCAGTTCACTCAGTGGAACGCCGGCCTGCGCGACTTGCTCCGCCGTGGCTTTTTGTCCTGGCGTGACGGGCAGGTTCTGCGCCAGCGCCTGGCTGGCGACCAGGAAGCCGGCCAGCAAGGCCAGCGCCAATTCGGTTTTTGCAAACGTGCTAATGGTCATTTCATGTTGCATTGTGGTCGCCCCCGCAAGCCGTCCAGGACGGCTGCCGTACCGTTCCGCGGCCGGAGAAATGTTGATAATTCACGCACGATTTTGCGCTCAAGTCCTTGATTGGGCAACGTTTTCTGTTGTCTGCCAACGCTACAGCCAGAAAAGTGGCGAAAATAACGACATCTTTGTAGAGAAATCATGGCTTTGTTACGTATTCTTTGTTACCCCGATCCGAAGTTGCACAAGGTCGCGCGCCAGGTGCCGACTGTCGACGCACGCATCAAGACCTTGGTCTCCGACATGCTGGAGACCATGTACGACGCCAAGGGAATCGGCTTGGCGGCCACACAGGTGGATGTGCATGAGCGCGTGATCGTGATCGATGTATCCGAGGAGCGCAATGCCCCGGTGGTCCTGATCAACCCAAGCCTGGTCTGGACCAGCCCCGGCAAACATCCGAATGAGGAGGGTTGTCTTTCAGTGCCGGGTATTTACGACAACGTCGAGCGCTTCGATGCAGTCAAGGTCTCGGCCATGGACGCCAACGGCAGCTGGCGCACGATCGATACAGAGGGTGTGCTGGCGGTGTGTGTTCAGCATGAGATGGACCACCTGATGGGCAAGGTGTTCGTCGAGTACCTCTCGCCGCTCAAGCGCAACCGGATCAAGACCAAGATGCGCAAGCTGCAACGCGAGGAACAGGATTGAGGCTGATCTTTGCCGGCACGCCGGAGTTTGCCCGCGTGGCGCTGCAGCGGCTGTGCGAGGTCGGGCATGCGGTGGTCCTGGTTCTGACCCAACCGGACCGGCCGGCCGGTCGGGGCATGAAACTGCAGGAATCACAGGTCAAGACTTTCGCCCGGGAACACGGGATCGCAGTGGCCCAGCCCCGCAGCCTGCGCCTCGATGGTCGATTTGCAGACGATGCCGGGCAAGCCCGCCAGGCGATCGCCGACGCCCATGCCGACGCGATGGTGGTGGCCGCGTATGGCTTGATATTGCCGCGCTGGGTGCTCGACGCCCTGCGCGAACCCGGGGCTGGCGGCGGCCCGGGCCGGGGTTGCATCAACATCCATGCATCGCTGCTGCCGCGGTGGCGCGGGGCGGCGCCGATCCACCGGGCCATCGAGGCGGGTGACGCGGTGACCGGTGTCACCATCATGCAGATGGACGACGGGCTCGACACCGGCGATATGTTGTTGCATGGGCAATGCCCCGTCTCCCACGCCGCCCCACACGCCGATACCACCGCCACCCTGCATGACAGGCTGGCTGTGCTGGGTGCGGACCTGGTGGTGCAGGCACTGGTGCAGGCTGAACAGGGGCGATTGCTGGCGCGGCCTCAGCCAGCCGAGGGCGTCACCTATGCCCAGAAGGTCGAGAAAGCGCAGGCCCGGTTGCCGTGGGCGTCGCCGGCCGACTTGCTCGACCGGCGGATTCGTGCCTTTAATCCCGCCCCTGGCGCCTGGACTTCGCTGGGCGAGGAGGTGCTCAAGGTCTGGCAGGCGCAACCGCTGCAGGATTGCGCGGCCACCGGCGCGGCGCCGGGTACTGTGCTGGCAGCCACCCCTGCAGGCATCGATGTCGCATGTGGTGGCGGCAGTTGCCTGCGCATCACTGAACTCCAGAAGGCGGGCGGCAAACGGCTGGCGGCAGCGCAGTTCTTGCGCGGTTTCGAACTGCGGCCGGGCATGCGGTTCACGCACGGGCCGGAGGCCTGATGTTTTTCCGACAGGCCAATTTCCGGCATCCCGAGTTCCGCGTCGGCATCCGCGATTTCCAGCGGCTAGCCCCTGGTATCGCTGCCTGGGGCCTGATGACCGGTGTCGCGATGATCAAGTCCGGGTTGGGGGTGGTGGAGTCCCTGTTGATGGCGGTGCTGGTCTTTGCCGGCAGTGCCCAGTTGGCAGCCACACCGCTGATCATCGCCGGCGCGCCCGTGTGGGTCATCCTGGCGACCGGATTCTGTGTCAACCTGCGCTTTGTTGTCTTCAGCCTGCACCTGCGGCCGTATCTGTCGCATCTGCCGCTGTGGGAGCGCGTGGGCCACGGTTATTTCACGGCCGACCTGAGTTATGTGATGTTCACGCGCCGGTTCGCGCACCCCGCCAAGGACGCGGCCGGGCGCAAGGCGCAGGAGGCCTACCTGGCAGGCAATGACCTCATCAATTGGGGTGCCTGGATGGGCGCGAGCGTGGTCGGCGTGGTGCTGGCCAACTTCATACCCCAGGCCTGGGGGCTGGGGTTTGCCGGGATTCTGTGCCTGGTCGGCATCCTGAGCTCGCTGGCGACCACCCGCATGCGGGTGTTGTCGGCCGCCATCGCCGGCGCCGTCGGGGTCGTGGCCTACGGGTTGCCACTGAAGCTCAATATCCTTGCCGCGATCGCCGTGGCGGTCATCCTGTGCCTGGGCCTGGAGCGCCTTCCACCCACACGGCAAGTGCCGCCCGCGCGATGATGGACATCGATTGGCACCGCGTAGCGGTCATCGTCGGGCTGGCGCTGATGACGGTGCTGTCGCGCAGCTTTTTCCTGTTCTCCGGCAAACCCTGGAACCTGCCCCACTGGGCGCAGCGCGGACTGCAATATGCACCGATCGCGGCGCTCGCGGCAGTTGTGCTGCCCGAGGTGGTGACCGTGCAGGGCCAACTGCTGGACACCTGGCGCGATGCGCGCCTGTATGCGGCGGCCGTTGGTGTCCTGTTCTTCTTCTGGCGCCGCGACGTGCTGGTCACCGTGGTTGCCGGCATGGCGGTCTATTTGCCGCTGCACCTGGGACTGGGCTGGTAACCCCGCCACCGCCTGGCTTATCGAGACCGCATGAACCCCGTCGATGATGGCAGCCGGGTCCGGTTCGGACGAACACCACTTGCCTTGGTGCTGCTGGTCGCCGGCTGGCTGGCAACCGTGGGCAATCTGCCGCTGTGGCGCGCGGTCTGGGCCTTGCCGGAGCACAGCGGCTGGCGAGGCGTGGTTTTCAGTGTGGCGCTGGCGCTCGGGATCGGTGCTGCCCTGGTGCTGGTGTTGAGCCTGCTGGCCTGGCCGCGCGTATTCAAGGTGGTGGCGGTGGCCCTGCTGGTGGTAGCGGCGGTCAGCACCTATTTCATGCTCCAGTACGGCGTGGTGATCGACGCCACCATGATGGCCAATGTGGTCAACACCGACCCGCGAGAGGTGCGCGACCTGGTGTCCTGGTCACTGCTGCTCAGTCTGTTGGTGGTTGCTGCCTTGCCGGCAATGTGGGTGCTGCGCCAGCACATCGTGTGGCGCCGCTGGTGGCCGCAGGCCTGGCGCAATGGGGCCGTCGCGGTGCTGGCGGCCGGCGTGCTGGCCGCCGTCACCCTGGCGTCCTACCAGGAACTGGCCTCGCTGATGCGTAACCACAAACAGGTGCGCTACCTGTTCAACCCGCTCAATGTGCTGTATGGCGGCGGCAAGCTGGCAGCCGACCTGCTGCCGCGCGCCCGCCAGACGCTGCAGCCGGTCGGTGTCGATGCACGACCGGGGCCGAGTTATGCGGCAACACAGCGCACACCGCTGGTCGTGTTGGTGGTGGGCGAAACGGCGCGCGCCGCAAACTTCTCGCTCGGTGGGTATGGCCGTCAGACCAATCCGGCGCTAGAGCAGTTGCGGGCCGAGGGCGCCATGACCTACTTCACCGACGTGCGCTCCTGCGGCACCAACACGCAGGCATCGGTGCCGTGCATGTTTTCCCATCTGGGCAAGCAGGCTTACGAGGCCAGCCGCCAGCCGTTCGAGAACCTGCTCGACGTGCTCCAGCGCGCCGGTCTGGCCGTGTTGTGGATCGACAACCAGTCCGGTTGCAAGGGCCTGTGCGCCCGGGTCGACCAGGTGATCACGCGTACGCTGGAAGACCCGTCCTTGTGCAGCGGCGGCGAATGCTTCGACGAGATCATGCTGCAGGGACTCGACCAGCGCATCGCCGCACTTGATCCGGTGCGCAGGTCGCGGGGCGTGGTGGTGGTGATGCACCAGATGGGCAGCCACGGGCCGGCCTATCACCGCCGTTCACCACCGGCGTTCAAGAAGTTCATGCCCGAATGCGTCAGCAACGTGTTGCAGGACTGCCCGCGCGAACAACTCGTGAACGCGTACGACAATACGATCCTGTACACCGACCATCTGTTGGCAAGCACGGCGAAATGGCTGCAGCGCTCCGCGCGCGCGCGGCCACTGGACACGGCACTGGTGTATCTCTCGGATCACGGCGAGTCCCTGGGCGAAAACAACCTGTATCTGCATGGCCTGCCGTACGCGCTGGCACCCCGGGTGCAGGTCCATGTACCGATGCTCACCTGGTTGTCCGACCCGATGCAACAACGCCTGGGTGTGCGGCAGGACTGCCTGCAGCGCAACGCTGCGGCGCCGCTGACGCATGACAACCTGTTTCATTCGATGCTCGGTTTGCTGGATATCAGTACCAGCGTCTACCAGGCGCACCTTGACCTGTTTTCGGCCTGCCGCTGACCCCTACAATTTGGTGGATTTCCCCACTACCCGCATCGCGCCATGCAATTCATCCGATTCTCCGATCTGTGTGCCGCTGGCAAGGTCGCTGGCAAGAAGGTGTTCATCCGGGCCGACCTCAACGTGCCCCAGGATGGGCCGGGCCGCATCACCGAAGACACCCGCATTCGAGCGTCGGTGGCGTGCATCCGCATGGCACTCGAGGCCGGCGCATCGGTGATGGTGACGTCGCACCTGGGCCGCCCGACCGAGGGGGCTTTTGCGCCGGCCGATTCCCTCGCGCCAGTGGCGCAGCGGCTCGGGGAGCTGTTGGGGCGCGACGTGCCGCTGGTGGCGAACTGGGTTGACGGCGTGATGCTCGACGGCAAGGCCCTGGTGCCGGGGCAACTGGTGCTGCTTGAGAACTGTCGCGTCAACCAGGGCGAGAAGAAAAACAGCGAGGGGCTGTCGCGCAGGATGGCTGCCCTGTGCGACATCTTTGTGCACGACGCGTTCGGCACCGCGCACCGGGCCGAAGCCAGCACCTATGGCATCGCGCAGTTCGCGCCCGTCGCATGTGCCGGCCCCCTGCTGGCGGCCGAGATCGATGCCATCACGCGCGCGCTCAAGGCGCCCCGGCGGCCGCTGGTGGCAATCGTGGCAGGCTCCAAGGTGTCGACCAAACTCACCATCCTCAAGAGCCTGGCCGACAAGGTGGACCAGCTCATCGTGGGCGGTGGAATCGCCAACACCTTCATGCTGGCCGCGGGCCTGCCGATCGGAAAGAGCCTGGCCGAACCCGATCTGCTGCCCGAAGCCCGTGCGGTGATCGAGGCGATGAAGGCCCGGGGTGCGGCGGTGCCGATTCCTACCGACGTGGTGACCGCGAAGGAGTTCAAGGCCGACGCGCTGGCCACCGTCAAGGCGGCCGCCGACGTGGCCGACGATGACCTGATCCTGGATATCGGCCCGCAGACGGCGCAGCGCCTGGCGGCGCAGCTCCGGCTGGCCGGCACCATCGTCTGGAATGGGCCGGTCGGCGTGTTCGAATTCCCGGCGTTCGAAGGCGGCACCAGGACGATCGCCCATGCCATCGCCGACAGTACGGCGTTTTCGATCGCCGGCGGCGGCGACACGCTGGCCGCGATCGCCCAATACGGGATCGGCAAGCAGATCGGGTACATCTCCACCGGCGGCGGCGCTTTCCTGGAAGTGCTGGAAGGCAAGACCTTGCCGGCCTTCGAGATCCTGGCGCAGCGCGCCAACGGCTGACTGACAGGCCGGCGCACCGCGGCATGGTAAGCGCGCGGTAATTCTTTCCATGTGAAAATCTTCGGCATTACAAGGAGACTTCCCTATGGCACCACGCCGCGCCACCAAGATTGTTGCCACACTCGGTCCCGCATCCAGCGACCCCGCCCTGCTCGAACAGATGATCCGCGCTGGCGTGAACGTGGTGCGCCTGAACTTCAGCCACGGTGTCGCGCAGGACCATATAGACCGCGCGCGGCTGGTGCGCGAAGCAGCGCAGCGTGCGGGACGCGAAGTGGCCATCATGGCGGACCTGCAGGGCCCGAAGATCCGGGTCGGCAAGTTCGCGCAGGGCAAGGTCATGCTCGAAACCGGCGCCTCGTTCGTGCTGGACGCAGCACGCACCGAACTCGGTGACGTGGCTGCCGTGGGCCTGGACTACAAGTCCTTGCCGCGCGAGGTCAAGGTCGGCGACACCTTGCTGCTCAACGACGGCCTGATCGTGATCGTGGTTAACGCGGTCAAGGGTGAGGCCATCCACACCACAGTCAAGTTAGGAGGCGAGCTGTCCAACAACAAGGGCATCAACAAGCTCGGCGGCGGCCTCACCGCGCCGGCACTGACCGCCAAAGACATGGACGATATCCGCACCGCGATGCAGTTCCAGGCCGACTACGTGGCAGTGAGTTTCCCGAAAAACGCCACCGATATGGAAATGGCCCGCCAGTTGTGCAATGTGGCAGCGGCTGAATTCAACCACCGGCCGGGCCTGATCGCCAAGATCGAACGTGCCGAGGCGATCCCCAGACTGCTCGAGATCCTGCTGGCCAGCGACGGCATCATGGTGGCGCGGGGGGACCTGGCGGTCGAGGTTGGCAATGCCGCCGTCCCCGCGCTTCAAAAACGCATGATCAAGCTCGCCCGCGAACACGACAAGGTGGTGATTACCGCCACCCAGATGATGGAGTCCATGATCACCAACCCGGTGCCGACCCGCGCCGAGGTCAGCGATGTGGCCAATGCGGTGCTCGATGGCACCGACGCGGTGATGTTGTCCGCCGAGACCGCCGCCGGTAAATACCCGCTGGAGACGGTCGTGGAAATGGCCAAGATCTGCCATGCGGCCGAGGCCCACGACGTGGTCAAGCTCGATGCCGACTTCAGCGGCAAGGTTTTTGCGCGCATCGACCAGTCGATCGCGATGGGCGCATTGTTCACTGCCCACCACCTGGGCGCCAAGGCGATTGTCGCCATGACCGACAGCGGCTCCACCCCGCTGTGGATGAGCCGCCACCTGATCCAGATTCCCATCTACGCTTTCACGCCCCGGGTGGCGACCCAGCGCAAGATGGCGCTGTACCGCAATGTGCGCCCGCTGCTCAAGGACACCAGCGGCGACCGCGACACCGCACTGCAACAGGCCGAAAACGACCTGAAATCGCGCGGCCTCATTCAGTCTGGCGACATCTACGCCATCACCTGCGGGGAGCCCATGGGTGCACCGGGCGGTACCAACATGCTGAAGATCTGCCAGGTGGTCTAGTCTGGCTTCAGGCGCGTGGCGTGTCGGGGTTCGGCATGGCCGTGGCGCGGTGCCACGGCAGGACGCGCCATTTCGGCCCACTGCAGCAGACCCAGGCGCTGACGCCGCCCAAGGCGGCGCCAGCCAGGGCGTCGGACGGGAAGTGCAGGCCCAAGCAGGCCCGGCTCCATGCCACCAGCGCCGCCAGAAACAGCGCCACACCATCAAGAACACGCAGGAGTCGATCTCGTTCATGTGACGGGCCGGTAGTCTGTACCGCGCCAGTGTGGCGCCCCTTCATGAATACATCGTTACGGTGCAGACCCTGGCAGGACTCAGCTCCGCACCCGTGCCGGGGACCCGAACCAGCGGCGCACCGGTGTGTGCTCCAGCAGCCAGAAGGAGCAACCGGCGATCACCCAGCTCATCCAGCCGGTCCACAGGGTGTGGCTCATGTAGTGGGCGCCCCGCACCTGCTGCGCCAGCCCGATGGTGGCGCCTGCCAGAACGGTGATGGCCAACCACACCAGCGCCGCGCGTGGCGCCCGTTCGCGCAGCCAGAAGTAGCCGGTCAGGAACGCGAATCCGGCCGACGCATGGCCGGCGGGAAAACACAGGCCCTCCCCGCCGTCCGTGACGCCCCAACTCCAATGCGACACATACGCGGCAATCCCGCCGAACTCCGTCAGTTCCCACGGGCAACTGGTCAGGCTGCGGTTTTTCAACAGCCAGATTGCCAGGATCGTCACCAGGGTGCCGACCAGCAGGTGGACACGTTCGCGCCGCGGCAACATCCGCAGGGGCCCGACAGGCCACCATATTGCAATCACCAGGCCAATTTGCAGCGTCCATGCCACGCGCCGTGCGCCCCGATGCAGCACTCCCGAGAAAAGCCAGTGGTCCCGGTACACGAAGCCGGAGCCGGAGCCGAACCAGCGTGCCATCGCGAGGTCCTGGTCGAACAGATCCCAGGCGCCCAGCAGCAGACCGACCAACAATGTCCAGAGGAACAGGTGGTAGGAGGAAGACCGGTACGGGAGCGTGGCGACTGGCATGGAAGATGTCGGGCTGGTTCCGGCGTGTGAAGGAAGCGAGCATACAAGGACACCAGTCAATGCCTGGCATTGGCGGGAGTAGAGGCTTCGCGCAGTAAAATTCGAGTGGTTACCGGGCGGTTACGATGGTTGTGGCAGCCTCGCGTGACATCAACACCTAACACTGGGGGGCTCTCCACATGGCACTCGTTTCGATGCGCGAGTTGCTGGACCACGCGGCCGTCAACGGCTACGGGATTCCGGCATTCAACGTCAACAACCTGGAGCAGGTGCAGGCCGTCATGTCGGCGGCCGACGAGGTCGGCGCCCCGGTCATCCTGCAGGCCAGCGCCGGAGCGCGCAAGTACGCGGGCGAGGCGTTCATCAAACACCTGATCCTGGCGGCTGTCGAGAGTTACCCCCATATCCCGCTGGTGATGCACCAGGACCACGGGCAAAGCCCCGAGGTATGCCAGGGGGCGATCAACCTGGGTTTCAGCTCGGTCATGATGGACGGCTCGCTGATGGGTGACGGCAAGACGATTGCCAGCTACGACTACAACGTCGAGGTCACCCGCAAGGTGGTCGACATGGCGCATGCCACCGGTGTGACCGTCGAGGGTGAGCTGGGCTGCCTCGGTTCGCTCGAAACCATGCGCGGCGACAAGGAGGACGGCCATGGCACCGACTCCACCATGACCATGGACCAGTTGCTTACCGACCCCGAACAGGCAGCCGATTTCGTGCGGCGCACACAACTCGATGCGTTGGCCATCGCCATCGGCACCAGCCACGGCGCCTACAAGTTCACCCGCAAGCCCACCGGCGACATCCTGGCCATCGAGCGCATCAAGGAGATCAACCGCCGCCTGCCGAACACGCACCTCGTGATGCACGGCTCGTCCTCGGTGCCGCAAGACCTGCTGGCCATCATCCGCCAG
>JANOUM010000012.1:0-3102 GCA_031416855.1 Rhodoferax sp.
ACCACTTTTCTCCGCCTGTCATTGCGGACTCGATCCGCAATCCAGTGCGCCAACTGCACTGGATGCCCCCGGATCGGAGTCCGGGGCAGGCTCATCAAGCCCGGCATGACAGTGGGATATTGGCAATTTCCGTCTCCCTTACTCGCCGAGGTAGGCGGCACGAACCTTCGGATCCTTCAGCATTTCGCGCGCATCACCACTCATGGTGATCAGGCCGGATTCCATCACATAGGCCCGGTTGGCCACCCCCAGAGCGCGGCTGGCGTTCTGCTCGACCAACAGGATGGTGACACCCTGGGAGTACACATCGCGCACCACCTCGAATACCTTGTCGACCATGATCGGCGACAGTCCCATCGAGGGCTCGTCCAGCAGCAAGACCTTGGGCCGGCTCATCAAGGCGCGTCCCATGGCCAGCATCTGTTGCTCGCCGCCCGACATCGTCCCGGCGAGCTGGTCTTTGCGCTCCTTCAGGCGCGGAAAAATCGTGAACACCTTGTCCGCGTCGTCGGCAATCGCCGCCTTGTCGCGCCGTACATAGGCACCCATCTGCAGGTTCTCCATGATGGTCATGCGGGCAAACACGCCGCGACCTTCCGGCACCATGGCCAGTCCCTGGCGCACGAGATCCCAGGGCCCCTGGCCCTTGATGCTCCGGCCCAGGTACTCGATGTCGCCGGCGCTCAGGTCCAGAGTCCCGGTGATGGCTTTCATGGTGGTGGTCTTGCCGGCACCATTGGAGCCAATCAAGGTCACCAGTTCCCCCTCGCGGACTTCGAAATCGACGCCCTTGACGGCCTGGATGCCGCCATACGCAACCTTCATGCCGCTGACCTTGAGCAAAGTGGCTGCCATGTCAATGCCCTCCCGTGCCCAGGTAGGCCTCGATGACTTTCTCGTTCTTCTGCACATCTGCCGGCAATCCCTCGGCGATCTGCTTGCCGTAATCCAGCACGGTGACCCGGTCGCACAAGCCCATCACCAGTTTTACGTCGTGCTCGATCAGCAGGATGGTGCGCTGGTCCTTGCGGATCTGGTCGATCAGGGCACGCAGCAGCACCTTTTCGGTGGCGTTCATGCCTGCCGCCGGCTCGTCCAGCGCGATCAGCTGCGGGTCGGTCGCCAGCGCCCGTGCGATCTCCAGGCGGCGCTGGTCGCCGTAACTGAGCGTGCGGGCCTTGTAATCGGCATATTTGCCTATGCCCACATACTCCAGCAGTTCCTGCGCGCGCTTGGCGATTGCGGCTTCCTCGGCCTTGAAACTGGCGGTGCGGAGCATCGCGCCGAGCAGCCCCGAGCTGGTGCGGATATGGCGCCCGACCATCACGTTCTCGAGCGCCGTCATCTCCGCGAACAGCCGGATGTTCTGGAATGTGCGCGCAATACCCGCCTTTGCGACCTCATGCACCGCTGTGGGCTTGTAGGGTTTGCCTGCCAGCTCGAAAGTTCCGCTGTCGGGCGTGTACAGGCCGGTGATCACATTGAAGAACGTGGTCTTGCCGGCGCCATTGGGGCCGATCAGCCCATAGACCTGGCCCCGCTCTATGGTGATCCCGACGTCGCTGAGCGCCTGCAGGCCGCCAAATCGTTTGGAGATGCCTGCGACTTTAAGGATGATGTCTGTCATTGCGGGCCTCAGGTGTTGGTCTGCAGCGACTTGCCGTGATCCGGCGTAGGCCACAGGCCGCGCGGACGCAACAGCATGACCACGATCATCGCCAACGCGATCAGCAACTGGCGCAGGATAGAGGCATCGAGGCGGCCTCCGGTCAGGTGCTGCAGCGGACTGGCCACGTAACGCAGCACCTCGGGCAGCGCCGCCAGCAGCAACGCGCCCAGCACGACACCGGGCAGATGACCCAGGCCTCCCAGCACCACCATGGCCACAATCATCACCGACTCCATCAGTGTGAAGGACTCGGGTGAGACGAAGCCCTGGAACGATGCGAACAGGGCACCGCTCACCCCGCCGAAAGAAGCACCCATGCCGAATGCCAGCAGCTTCATGTTGCGCGTATTGATGCCCATCGCCTTGGCGGCAATTTCGTCCTCCCGAATTGCCATCCACGCGCGACCGACGCGCGACACCTCGATGCGGTGGCTGAGCACGATGCTGACCAGCACCAGCGACAGGAACAGGTAGTAATACATGGTCACCGAAGTCAGCTGGAAAGGCCCGACGGCCAGCGGCTTGCCCAGGCTGACGCCAAAGATGCTGAACGCGTCGATACCGCTCAGGCCCTTGGGTCCGTTCGTGATGTTGACCGGATGGTCCAGGTTGTTGAGGAACACCCGGATGATCTCGCCAAACCCCAGCGTCACGATGGCAAGGTAGTCACCACGCAACTTCAGCGTGGGCGCCCCGAGCAGGATGCCGAACAGGCCTGCCACGCCTGCGGCCAACGGTATCACCAGCCATATCGGCGTATGCAGCCCATTGGGGAACATGGACGCGAACAAGGGAAAGGTCTGCGCCAGGTGGGGGGACGCCAGCAGGGCATACAGGTAAGCCCCGACCGCGAAGAACGCGACATACCCGAGGTCGAGCAGACCCGCGTAACCCACCACGATGTTGAGGCCGATTGCCAGCAGGACATACAACAACGCGGTGTCCGCGATCCGGACCCAGGCGTTGCCGAACACCTGCAAACCCATCGGCAGCAGGAGCAGTGCCAGGCCGGCGATCAGATACACAATCCACTTGCTGTTCTTCATGGTGGTGCTCCTCATGCCCGATCGGCCACGCGTTCACCCAGCAGGCCCGACGGGCGCAGCGTAAGGATCACGATCAGGACGATGAAGGCGAAGATCTCGGAGTAGTGGCTACCCAGCACCCCGCCGGTCAACACACCGATGTAGCCGGAACCCAGCGCCTCGATCAGGCCCAGCAGGACTCCGCCGACCACTGCGCCGGCGAGATTTCCGATGCCGCCGAACACCGCTGCGGTAAACGCCTTGAGCCCGGGCAGAAACCCCATCGCATGCTGCACGGTGCCGTACTTCATGGCCAGCATGATCCCCGCAATGGCTGCCAGAACGGCGCCAATGACAAAGGTGGCGGAGATCACCACGTCGGGCTTCACACCCATCAGGCCCGCAACG
>JANOUM010000013.1:0-10721 GCA_031416855.1 Rhodoferax sp.
GACCGGCGCCAAGCGCGGGCCGAAACCCAAGGGCTCGATGCCGATGGACGGTGCCGACGACCTGCAGGACATCGTGGCCGAGTTTGCCGAAGAACCAGCGTCCAACGGCGAGAAGGTCAAGCCGTTGCGGATGAAGATCAGCAAGGCCAAGGAACGCGCGTTGATGAAGGAGTTCGGCCTCGACGAGACCGTCCTGTCCGAGGAAGACCTGGCCAAGCGCCGCCAGCGCCTGAAGGCGCTGATCAAGCTGGGCAAGACCCGCGGCTACCTGACCCACGGCGAAATATCCGACCACCTGCCCGACAAGCTGGTCGACGCCGAAACCCTCGAAGTCGTGATCTCGATGCTCAACGACATGGGTGTGGCGGTCTACGAACAGACCCCCGACGCCGAGACGCTGCTGCTTAATAACACCACCGCCACCGCGGCCACCGAGGAAGAGGCCGAGGAAGAGGCCGAAGCGGCCTTGTCCACCGTGGATAGCGAGTTCGGCCGCACCACCGACCCGGTGCGCATGTACATGCGCGAGATGGGCACCGTGGAACTGCTCACCCGGGAGGGCGAGATCGAGATCGCCAAGCGCATCGAAGGCGGGCTGATGGCGATGATGGAGGCGATCTCCGCCTCGCCCGCCACCATTGCCGAGATCCTGCGCCTGGGCGAGGAAATCCGCGAGGGCAAGATCGTCATCACCACCGTGGTCGACGGTTTCTCCAACCCGAACGAAGCCGACGACTATGTGGCCGAGGAAGACTTCGACGAGTTTGACGCCGAGGACGACGACGATGGCAAGGGCGGCTCCAAGGCGTTGACCAAGAAACTCGAAGAGCTCAAGAAAGAGGCGCTCAGCCGCTTCGACAAGCTGCGCGATCTGTTCGAGAAGGTGCACAAGACCTACGACCGCGAAGGTTACGGCACTGCGGCCTACGTCAAGGCCCAAAAGGCGCTGAGCGAAGAGCTGATGTCGATCCGTTTCACCGCCAAGGCGATCGAGAAGCTGTGCGACATGGTGCGCGGCCAGGTCGACGACATCCGCAAGAAGGAGCGCGAACTGCGCCGCATCATCGTGGACAAGTGTGGCTATCCGCAGGAGCACTTCATCGCCGACTTCAGCGGTCGTGACAAGCACGGCAACAAGGTGGGCAGCCAGTTGCTGAACCTGAAGTGGGTCGAGAAGCAGGCCGGGTCCGGCAAACCCTGGGCCGCCATCATGGGCCGCAACATCCCGCCGGTGCAGGATCTGCAGCAAAAGCTGACAGACCTGCAGGCACGCGTGGTGGTGCCGCTGGACCAGCTCAAGGACATCAACAAGCGCATGAACGAGGGCGAATCGTCCTCGCGCAGCGCCAAGAAGGAGATGATCGAGGCCAACCTGCGCCTGGTGATCTCGATCGCCAAGAAATACACCAACCGCGGCCTGCAGTTCCTCGACCTGATCCAGGAGGGCAACATCGGTCTGATGAAGGCGGTTGACAAGTTCGAATACCGCCGCGGCTACAAGTTCTCGACCTACGCCACCTGGTGGATCCGCCAGGCGATCACCCGCTCGATCGCGGACCAGGCACGCACCATCCGCATTCCGGTGCACATGATCGAGACCATCAACAAGATGAACCGCATCAGCCGCCAGCACCTGCAGGAGTTCGGCTTCGAGCCTGACGCCAGCGTGCTCGCCGAGCGCATGGAGATCCCGGAGGACAAGATTCGCAAGATCATGAAAATCGCCAAGGAGCCGATCTCGATGGAAACCCCGATCGGCGACGACGACGATTCGCATTTGGGCGACTTCATCGAGGACAGCGCCAACACCGCGCCCATGGAAGCCGCGATGCAGGCCGGCCTGCGCGATGTGGTGAAGGACATCCTGGACAGCCTGACCCCGCGCGAGGCCAAGGTGCTGCGCATGCGTTTCGGCATCGAGATGACCAGCGACCACACGCTCGAAGAGGTGGGCAAGCAGTTCGACGTGACGCGTGAGCGCATTCGCCAGATCGAGGCCAAGGCGCTGCGCAAGCTCAAGCACCCGAGCCGCTCGGACAAGCTGCGCAGTTTTACCGACACCCTGTAAACACCCACCGCTTTTGCTGCGGCTGATGCCCGCCCTCCGGTGCCGGAGCGCGGGTATTTTTATTGGGGGGCGCAAATGCGTTGACGACGCAGGCAAGGATGCGGATACTGGCGTCCGCCCGGCGACGAGGCCGACCTTCCCTGCGACGGCAACCCGCCGTCGGGGCCGACCCCCGGCGCGCGGCACCCGGAGAACAACACCATGAAACCTGAATTGACGCTGCTCGTGTGGTCTGTCGCGCTGGCATTTCTGCAAGTTGTCGTCGTGGCGCAAGCCGCCACCATGCAGGTCGGCCTGCCAACCCTGGCTGGCAACCGCGAGAACCTCGGTGAAATGAAGGGCTGGGTGGGCCGCGCGCAACGGGCGCACCACAACATGATCGAGAACCTGGTGCTGTTTGCGGCCCTGGTGCTGGTGGCCGTGGTGGCGGGCCGGACCAACGCGATGACCCTGCTCGGCGCGCAGATCTTTTTCTGGTCGCGGGTTGTCTACGCAGCCGTCTATTGGGCAGGCATCCCCTGGTTGCGCACCGGCGTGTGGGGCGTGTCTGTCGTCGGCATGGTGCTGATCTTCCTGCAACTGCTCTGACGGCCTGCCAGCCTCAGCAGCCGGCCAGAACCACCGGAGCCAATGCATCCCCCTGCGGCAGGACCGCCCCGATGATCGCCGTGTGGACGTACCCCGCCGCCCGCAATGCCGCCACACAGGCCAAGGCCTGTGTGGCCGGTACGCTGGCGAGCAGACCACCCGCGGTCTGCGGATCGAACAACAAGGGGTAACGCGGGTTCTGCGCATGGGCCTCCTGGTTGCGCACTGCCCGGCACAGGCGCACGTTGGCCGATTGCAGCGAGCTGACGATGCCCATCGCCACACATTCCAGGGCGCCGTCCAGCAGCGGCACGGCAGACAGGTCGATGCGCGCGTCGACACCGGAGGGTCGTGTCATCTCGACCAGATGCCCGAGCAGACCGAAACCCGTCAGGTCGGTGCAGGCGGTGGCCCCGAATTCACGCAGCAATTGCGCACCGCGCTGGTTCGACACCACCATCGACTGCAAAGCGGCCTGCACCCAGCGTCCGCGCGCCACACCGCGCGCATGGGCCGCGAACAGGGCTCCGGTGCCGACGGGTTTGGTCAACACCAGCACGTCGCCTGGCACCATACCGCCCTTGTGCATCACCTGCCCCGGCTTGTCGTCGATCAGGCCATTGATGGCAAACCCCAGCGCCAGCTCGCTGCCCTCGCCGGTGTGACCACCGACCAGGGCGCAACCCGCCGCATTGAGCACCTCCACCGCACCCGTCATCATCTGCAACAGCTGCTGTTCGACCTTGCTCTCCAGCCCCGGCGGCATGGTGACGATGGCGGTGGCACTCTGGGGCAGCGCACCCATGGCGAAGATGTCGCCAAGCGCATGCTGGGCCGCCACCTTGCCAAACACATACGGGTCGTCAATGAAGGCGCGAAAGAAATCCACCGTGTGCACCAGGGCCTTGCCGGGTGGCACCCGCATTACCGCCGCGTCGTCGGGTGCGTGCAGGCCAATCAGCACATCGTCACGTTCGATCGGCGCCAGCGCACCGAGCGTGCGCGACAAAACGGTTGCGCCGACCTTGGCACCACACCCGCCACAACGCATCGCGAGGGCCGAGATCGCCTGCAGCGATTCATCCGGTGTGAGCGCCAGGCTGCTGCCGGCAGGGCTCGACGTCGGCGGTGTCGCGTCCAGCGCCGGGCGCTCGGAAAACCGGCGCATGAAACGCTGGTCGACCCAGTCTTTCCAGCGCCAGACCCAGGCGCCTGAAAACCCGAGCGCGCCGCGCGAGGCGACTGCGTAACGGTCGCCGGTGCTGATCAAAGCCAGCCAGCGGCGCTGTGGCCGATACACCTGCAGTGGCTGCTCCTGCAGCGAGCGACGCAGGTTCTCGGCCAGCGGGCGCGCCATGCGGACCGCGAACACACCGGCCTTCTCCAGCGGCCGGGCGTCCAGGCTGGCCACATCGCCGGCGGCAAAAACATGCGGGTCGGTGACTGACTGCAGGTGGTGGTTGACGCGCACAAAGCCCCGCGCGTCCAGCGCCAGGCCGGTGCCGGCGAGCCACGCCGCCCCGCCCGCCTGCGTGACCCAGACAATTTCATCGGCATCGAACCAGCGTCCGCCGGCCGTCCGCACGCGCCCATGCGCCACCTGCTGCACTGCCGCGTCGGTATGCACCTCGACGCCGCGCTGGCGCAGCACGTCGGAGAACCTGCGACGCACACCGGCATTGTGGGTCGGCAGGATGGTGCTGTCGGCAGTAAACAGCACAAAGGCCAGGTCGGCCGGATCGCGGTTCAACTTGCGAAGTTCGTTGGACAACCGGTACTGCATCGCCAGCAGCAGTTCGACGCCGCCAGCGCCACCTCCGACCACGGCAATGCGCAGGCGCCCGGCATGGCGGCGAACCCGCTCCAGCAGCGCCAGCCAGCGCTGGTTGAACTGGAAGATCGGTTTCACCGGCAGCGCATGTTCGGCCGCCCCGGGCACCTGGCCGACCTGCGGCGAAGACCCGATGTTGATCGACAGCCGGTCATAGGCCATCGGTGGGCGGTCACGCAGCACCAGCTGATGCGCGGCGCGGTCGATGCCCGTTGCTTCGGCGCAAATGAAGCGTGCGCCGGCGAACGTCGCCAAACGGCTCAGGTCGATATGCACCGCGTCGAAGTCGTAGTGGCCGGCCACATACCCTGGCAACATGCCGGAATACGGCGTATGGGCATCGGTGCACACCAGCGTCAGCCGCACGCCCGGCGCGGGCCGCATGCCGAAGGCACGCAACACACCCACGTGGCTGTGGCCACCACCGACAAGCAGGATGTCGCGCAATACGGGTTCGTTGGAATGTTGCATCAGGTCTGCAGTGAAACCGGTCGAATTCAGGCGATGACGCTGCGCGGCGCCATCAGCTCGGCCACCAGTTGGTGCAGCAGCGCACGCTCGCGGGCCTTCTCGAACAGCGGTGCCCGCGCCTGGCATTGGACCATGAGCCGACCCAGCAGCCCGCCGCCGGGCGCGGACGGTTCTTGCCGGCATTGCAGCAGCAGGCCGGCCGCGTATTCAGCGTCACCGAGCGGGAAGTAGGCTTCGTAGTCGCGACCCAGCATGCCGACGTTGCCGTCGACCCTGGAAGCCACCACCGCCGTACCACTGCGCACGGCCTCCATCACCACGTGGGCCCCGCCCTCGATACGGCTCGGATGCAGCAGCACATGGGCGCGCTGTATGCGCCTGCGCGTCGCCTCGTGGGGCTGCGCCCCCAGCCAGCGGTACCCCGCACAGCTGCGCGCAGTCTGCAGCGCCAGCCGGCCCAGGGCCGGGTCGAGTGCGGCACCGATGTGGTCGATGCGGATGTCGTGGTGCCGGCGCAGAAGGCGGGCCAGTTCGAACACGGTTTGCGGCGCCTTTTCATCGCGCAGATGGCCAACCACCAACACCCGCAGGTGGCGCGCTGTCTTCGTCAATGGCCGGCGCGGTGTTGTCGACTGCAAGATGACGCGGGCCTTGGGTCGCAAGCGCGCCGGCAAGGCGGCGGGGCCGCACTCCTGCAGCGTCACCAGGTGTTGCGCCAGACGCAAGGAGGTCCGGGCATCGTGGTCGTCCTGGATGTCGCGGTACAGGTCGGTGCCGGTCAACACCACGGCAAGTCCTGGCACATCCCGGTCGCGCGCACCGGCCCAAGCGCGGATCGACGGCGCTGAGCGCCGCGCATGCAAGGCCAACATGACGCGATCGCGACCACTGGCCTGCAGATCCGGCCATTGGCTGACGATACGAACGGCAACCTGCGGAGACAGCAGTTGCTGCCAGCGCCGCGCCGTCCGCCAGTTGCCGTTGTTGGCTTCGTGCAGTGCCGGGCTCACAATCACGATCCGGGTTTCTTGCATACAGTAGGAACACTTTCATGAACGACGGCCAGCCAGGTCGGCCCCACCAACCTGATTGGCAGGCGCGACGGCGTATCCGCACCGCGCCGGCCGAGGACCTCGCCCGGCCCACCGCTGGTTGCGCGGAGAACTGGAGGTGGTGGTCGCGCCCGCCGTGCCCGGTGCGCGCGCCGGCCAGAATAACTAGGGCCGCAGGTACAACTCGGCCAGACGCACCTGCTCGCGCGGGCCGACATGCAGCTTGTTCACCAGGTACGGTTGCACGCCGCCAAAATCAGCGTCCACCGCCTTGAGGGCGGCATTGAGAAACTCTTCCTGCACGCGCCACAACACCTGCAGTGCCTCGCGCGGGAGAGCCGAAGTGCCCGGGTTCGGCATCTGGTAATGGGTGTTGGTGAGCAGGTAGTCCTGCATCACGACCTCGCGCGAAACGCCGAGCGCCAGCAGGATCATCGCAGCGGCGAAGCCCGTGCGGTCTTTGCCGGCGGTGCAATGGAACACCAGCGGCTTGTCGCTCTCGAGCAGCAGCCCGAACAGGGCGGCAAAACGGTCTGCATTTTGGTGCACGAACGCGTGGTAGGTATGCTCCATCAGCCGCACGGTGTCCTGGGCCGACAGGTCGCGGCCTGCGGCCAGAAAATCCTTCATGCCCTGCACCACAGTCGGATCGATCGGCAGCGAGTGCACCGTCATGCCCGGTATGGCGCAGACCTGTTCCTCGCGCTCGGCGCGGCCCCGGAAATCGGCGACACGCGACAGGCCCAGGCCGGACAGCACCACGATGTCTTCGGTGCTGAGTGCCCCCAGGTGGTCGGACCGGAACAGCTTGCGCCACTGCACCACACGCCCGTCGCGGCCCGAATAACCGCCCAGGTCGCGAAAATTTGTGGTGCCGGAGAGCGGGACGAGTCGAGACGGATTGGGCATAGGTTGAACGAAAGGGATTGACAGCACATTTTGCCAGCATCATGGCGCAACCCCGGCAACCCCGGCAACCAGGCGACACGCCGGTGCCCGGGTACCATCGACGCAACAGCCGACGGCGTGCATACACGCGTCAATTTTGCAGCATGCAGTGTCTGGCACGCGCCAGCCGCCGCATCCCAGGAGACATCAAGACCATGCCCGAGTTCAACACTGCCCCCACTTGCAAAGCGCAACCATGACCGCGCCCTTCATCATTCTGGGCGCGGGCCAGGCCGGCGTGCAAGCGGCGGAGGCGCTGCGCATCCTGAGGCACGACGGTGCCATCCTGCTGCTGGGCGACGAGCCCCACGGGCCCTACCACCGCCCGCCGCTGTCCAAGGGCTGGCTGGCCGGCGAAATGGATGCGACCCATCTCGCCATGCGCACCCCGGAAGCCCTGGCGCGCAAGAACATTGAATTGCGTACCCACACCCGGGTCACCGCCATCGACCGCGCAGCCCGGTGCCTGACACTGGCGGATGGGTCCACACTGGAGTACGCCGGGCTGGTGCTGGCCACGGGTTCGACGCCACGCCCCCTGCCCGTTCCGGGAGGCGATGCGACCGGCGTGCACATGCTGCGTTCACGCGACGACGCCAGCACGATTGCCGCACGCATGGCGGTGTGCGCCGAACGCCATCTGCCGGTGGTGGTGGTCGGAGGCGGTTTCATCGGCCTGGAAGTGGCGGCCACGGCCCGCAAAAAGGGGCTGGCGGTGAGCGTGCTCGAAGCGGCGCCGCGGTTGCTGAGCCGCGTGCTGGCGCCGCGTCTGTCGGAATGGTTTGCCGAGTTGCACCGCGGGCACGGCGTGCAGTTGGTGCTGGATGCACAGATTGCCGCCATCGACACCGGTGAGGACGGTGCAGTGGCCGGCGTGCGCATGGCCGACGGCACGGTGTTTCCGGCCGGGCTGGTGGTGGTGGGCATCGGCGTGAGCGCCAACGACAGCCTGGCTCGCGCTGCCGGGCTGGCCTGCGACCGCGGCATCGTGGTGGACGCCTGCGGGCGCACCAGCGACCCGCTGGTCTTTGCCGCCGGCGACTGCACAGCGCGCAGTCTCTCCGATGGCACGCTGTTGCGGCTGGAGTCAATCCAAAACGCCACCGAGCAAGGCAAGTCGGTGGCGGCCGCCTTGCTGGGCCAGGAGCGCCCCTTCACCACCACGCCCTGGTTCTGGAGCGACCAGTACGACAAGAAGCTGCAAATGGCCGGCCTGTCGGGCGGAGCGGACCAATGGATCGTGCGCGGCGACATGGCGGCTGGCCCGTTCGGCGTGTATTACTTCCGCGCCGCCACCCTGATCGCGGTCGACACCATCAACTCCGGGCGTGAACACCTGCAGGCGCGAAAGCTGATGGACGCCGGCGCCTCTCCGACGCCGGAGCAGGCGGCAGACACCACGTTCGACCTGGGCAGCCTGCAGCCCAGATAACATCCCGGCCGGGGCCGTCGCCATGCCGTCCGTCGGTAGTCCAGCGCCCCGGCTCTACCAACGGCGCATATGCCCACCGCACATTCCGCTGCAAACCGCCGTGGCATTGTCGCCACGTGCCTGGGCATGGCGAGTTTCCTGGCCAATGACGGGCTGGTCAAATACCTGAGCCAGTCGCTTCCGGCGGCGCAACTCATCTTCCTGCGCGGCATGTTTGCCACCGCGCTGCTGCTCCTGATTGCGCGCCACATGGGATTGCTGCGCACCAATGGCACTCCCGATGCAGCCCCGTGGCGCCAATTGGTACGCGGCCCGGTGATGTTGCGTTCCGCGGTCGACGCCTTGGCCACCATGGCCTACCTCGGCGCGCTGTTCCATATGCCGATCGGCAATGCCACGGCGATCAACAATGCGTCGCCGCTGTTTCTGACCCTTTATGCCGCGCTGGTGTGGCGCGAACCCGTCGGCCCGGTGCGCTGGATGCTGATCATCGGCGGGTTCGCCGGCGTGGTGCTGATCGTGCAACCCAGGGCCTCGGGTTTCAATGCCTGGGCGCTGGTCTGCCTGCTGGCCACGATGCTGCATGCGGCGCGCGACGTGCTGACCCGCGTCATTGCGCCTACCGTTCCGGCCGTCATGGTGACATTGTCCACCGCCGCCACGGTGACCTTGCTGGCCGGCGCCGTGAGCCTGGTCGAAAGGTGGCAGGCCGTGACCGGTACCGAACTGGCTTTGCTGGCCGCTGCCAGTGTGTTCCTCAGCGCCGGGTATTACTTCGTGATCCTTGGCATGCGCGAAGGCGAGGTAAGCGTCATCTCGCCGTTTCGTTACACCAGCCTGCTGTATGCGCTGCTGATTGGCTGGGCGGTGTGGGGCGACGTCCCGAATGGCATGGCACTGGCCGGCATCGCCCTGCTGGTGGCAGCGGGAGTGCTGATGGTGCGTGGCGGGGGGCCCAGGTAAGGCGGTAAGGCGGTCAGGCGGTCAGGCGGCAGCTGCATCCGGCACATCTACGGTGCACGAGCGGCACCACCATCCGCCTGCGGTAACGGTCAAACAGGGACGATTGCACCAACACCACGTAGGGTATCGACTCGCGCGATGGCCCATCGTTGCGGTGAACGTCGAACTGCGCCATTACAGCGTCGAGTGCTCGTCCGCGAAGGAACCCAGCGCGTCATGCAGCGCGTTCCATTCCTGTGCGCAGGCATCTGCCGCTGGGTGGTGCAGATGGTGACCCGCGCCGTGGTGTCGAGCTGGTTGCTCGCCGTGAGCAGCGCGTCGATGGTTTGGCGGGCTCGGGCTTCCGGGGTGGTCATGGGCGGTGCTCGACCCGTTCTAGGGTCGGCCGCCGCCGCGCGCCCGTCGGCTAGTTCTGCACGCTTTGCTCCGTGGCAGGCTCACCCCCCGAAGAAAAACCGCTCCTCCACCACCTTGCCACCGGCCACGGTGTAGACGCCCATCTCGTCCATCTGCATGCGCTGGCCACCCTTGGGAGTCACGTCCATCTGGAAGCGCAGGATGAACTGGTCAGCGTGTACGTACGGGCCTTCGGTCTTGACGCTGTGGATCTCGTGGTTGGCGTACCACCAGGCGCCCTTGGCGTCCACGCCGGCGCGGCCGTCGATGCGTGCCATGTCGCCAGGCATGGGCTCACACGACACGATGTCGTCGGACCAGTACTGTTTGCCGGCTTCTTCGAATCTGCCGGCCTTGCACAGGGCGGCGAAAGCGGTGGCGAGTTCCTGCGTGGTCATGGTCATGATCTCCTTGATGGTGGGGCACGAATCGTACCCATCCTGCTGCCGTTTGGCGACAACTTTATGACGCTGCTCGCCTCAACCAGATCCCGGCGGACGCTCCCGGGCGATTCGTCGCAGCATCCGTTTCGAGCCATCCAACTGCACCAGGAGGGTGCCACGATATGCCTGGACGCACGAGGCATCGACCGGGTGGCGGGCTCGGGCGGCAATGCCCTGTTCGCCCGCGACCCGCGCAGATCGGGATTCGAATGCCACCCGATGCTGTTGGGGGCATGAACATCCGCCGGGACGAGGGTCGACTCGGTGCGGTGTGCTTGCCCCTGCGTGGCACCGAGCACATGGCGGTCATTCGCATAAGCTGACCAGCCAGGCCTGCGGCCTCCCGTCCGGGGACGCCACGTGCCAGAATGCGGTGCAACAACAGGAAACATGCCGATGCCCCTTGCTTCTTGGCTTGCGCTGTCCGCGCGTGGCAGCTGCTGGCGCCTGGTGGGTGCCGCAATCGTGATGGCATCCACCCTTGCCCAGGCGCAGGAGTGGCCGACGCGCCCGGTGCGCATCGTGGTGC
>JANOUM010000014.1:0-1556 GCA_031416855.1 Rhodoferax sp.
ACCGATGCCATTGCCCGTGTGTTGGCAGACAAACTGAAAGACCAGCTCGGCATGCCGGTGGTGGTGGAGAACAAGGCCGGCGCAGGGGGGCAACTGGCGGCCCAGGCGCTCAAGGCCGCCGCGCCGGACGGCATGACGCTGTTCCTGTCGCACGACCACACGATCTCGATCCTCCCGCAGGTGGTGAAGAACCCCGGTTTCGATCCGACCAAGGACTTCGTCGCGGTGGCAGGATTTGCGACGTTCGTGAACGCCCTGGCGGTATCGGGCGGCACACCGGCCAAGAGTGTCAACGAGTATGTGTCCTGGGTGAAGGGGGCCGGGGCCGGCAAAGGCACGGTCGGCATCCCGGCACCGGCATCGACGCCTGAATTCCTGGTCAAGGTGGTGGCGCAGAAATACAGCCTCGACCTGCAGGCTGCGCCCTACCGCGGCAGCGCACCGATGATGGCCGACATGCTGGGCAACCAGATCGCGGCGGGCATCGGCTCGGTGCCGGACTTCATCGAGATGCACAAGGCCGGCAAGATCCGCGTCGTCGCGGTGCTGGGCGGCGCCCGCCAGGCCACGCTGCCGGACGTGCCGACCTTCGCCGAATTGGGCCTGGCCGGGTTCGAAGACATGCCCTATTACGGCATCTTCGCTCCGGCCGGCACGCCGAAGGCCTTCATCGACAAATTTTCCGATGCCATGGCCAAGGTGGTGGCCATGCCCGACGTGCGCGACCGCCTGACCGCAATCGGACTGAGCGTAGGATTCATGACTGCGCAACAACTGGCAACACGCGAGCAAGCCTACACCCAGGTGTGGGCCAAACTCATCAAGGCCAGTGGGTTCCAGGCGCAGTAGCAGCACACGCACGGTTTCGTCGCGCTCCGGCAATCCACGATCCAGGTCAGCCAGGGTGTCGGGTGATCAGCTGTGCATCCGTGGAGCCATTTTCAGACGAAAACCAGGGCCTCCGGGCCGGCTGGGTGACAGCTATGATGGATGCGCAACACAGTGCGCGGGGCCTGTGTGGAGACTGACCGAATGAACCGGATCCTCAAGACAGTTGTGACCGTGGCCGCGGCGGCCCTGCTGGTTGCCGGTGCGGTCGCGGTCTGGTACCTGCACGGCAAACAGCCGCAGCGCAGCGGAACCCAGGCCCTGACCGGTCTGCAGGGGCCGGTGGAGGTGCGTTATGACGAGCGCGGCGTGCCGCATATCCGCGCCGCCAACGAGGCCGACCTGTACCGGGCGCTGGGGTATGTGCAGGCCCAGGACCGCCTGTTCCAGATGGAGATGGCACGTCGCCTGGCCCGTGGTGAACTGGCCGAGGTCCTGGGCCCCAAGCTGCTCGATGTGGACCGGCTGTTCCGCACGCTGGGCATCCGGGCGCGGGCCGACACCTACCTGCAGCGCATCGACACGCAAAGCCCGGCGTACCGCGCGTTGCTGGCCTATCTGGACGGAGTCAACCAGTTCCAGGCCAGCCACCCGGCACCCATCGAGTTTGACGTGCTGGGCATTCCCAAGCGCCCGTTCACTCCGCAGGACACGCTCTCGGTGGCGGG
>JANOUM010000015.1:0-3367 GCA_031416855.1 Rhodoferax sp.
GTCAAACGCAACTGCATTGCATTAATTTCGACCAATCCACGCGTAACAGTGCTTGACGATGCCACGAAAGCTGAGCCTGTCTGCCCTGCCTGCCGATCCGGTTGACGCGCTACTGTCGGCCCACGGCTTGCGCCGCACCAGTGCCGCCCGCTTGGTGCTGGGGTGGCTGCTGGCGCATTCCGACACCAGTTATACCCATGCGCAACTGCAAGTCGCCATGCGGGACCACCGGGCCGAGTACCTGGACCGCGTCACACTGTACCGGCTGATCGACCGGCTGACCCAGGTCGGCCTGTTGTTGTGCCGGGTGGATGTGAATCGTGTGCGGCGCTACCAGGCCATGCCCGCCAGTGTGCATGCCATCCCGCATTTCGAATGCCACAGCTGCCACCGCGACCGCCCGCTGTCGGGCGCCTTGCAGGCCAATTCACGCGATCTCGAAAGGGCAGGGCAAACCGCCATCGACGCACTCAAGGCGCTGGGCTATACGGGGCTGAGCATGGATGTCGCGGTACGTGGGGTGTGTAGCGATTGCGCCAACGCCGTGCCGGAGGCGCAGCCGTGATCCACACCCGTCAACTTGCCTACCGGTATGGCGGCGGGCCGGACTTGCGATTCCCCGACCTCGATCTGCCGCAGGGCGGGATGCTCCTGCTCAAAGGGCCGTCGGGTTCCGGCAAGTCCACCTGGCTGGCGTTGGCAGCCGGCCTGCTGCGCCCTGCGGCTGGCCACATCGTCGTGGCGGGACAAGACCTGGGCGCGCTGAAGACGCTGGCCACCGATTCCTGGCGCGCCCGTGCCATCGGTTTTCTGCCGCAACAACTGCACTTGAGCCAAGCGCTGACGGTCTCGGGCAATCTGGCGCTGGCGCAATGGGCGGCGGGCGTGCCGGACAACCCGGGCGCGGTTGCGCAGGCCTTGCAGGCGTTGGGCCTGGCCGAACTGGCGGCGCGTCGGCCCAGCCAACTCTCGGTTGGGCAGGCGCAGCGGGTGGCGCTGGCGCGCGCGGTGTTGCTGCAGCCGCGGGTGATCCTGGCCGACGAGCCGACTGCCAGCCTCGATGACGGCGCGGCGCAGGCGGCGCTGCAATTGCTTGCGGACACGGCGAACCGGCTAGGCGCCAGCCTGGTGATTGCCACCCATGACGCGCGTGTGGCCGCGTCACTGCCCCACGCCGTGGTGTACGAGATGGCTACGACCCGGTCAAATATGACCGGGGCAGAAACGCCGTGAACATGCTGGCTATCGCCTGGCGCTACCTGCTCGCCCGGCCATTGGCGGCCGGCCTCAACCTGTTGCTGCTCACACTGGGGCTGGGATCGATCACTTTCCTGCTGCTGGTCAGCACCCAGCTCGACCGGGCCTTTGAGCGCGATCTGGCCGGTATCGACGTGGTCGTCGGTGCCAAGGGCAGCCCGATGCAACTGATCCTGGCCGGCGTGTTCCACATTGATGTTCCCCCAGGCAACATCCCGTTGGCGGCGCTGCAGGAACTCCAAAAAGACGCGCGCATCGCCAAGCTGATCCCGATCAGCCTGGGCGACACCTTCCGGGGCTTTCGCATCGTCGGCACGACGCCGGCGTACACCAGCCATTACGGCGTGGCGCTGCAACAGGGCGCCGTGTGGAGCGCTCCGATGCAGGCGGTGCTGGGTGCGCAGGTCGCCGCGAATACCGGGCTGGTGGTCGGCAGCACCTTCATCGGCTCGCACGGGCTGGGCATGGGCGGTCATGCGCATGGCGACAACCCCTACCAGGTGACCGGCGTACTGGCCTCTTGCGGCTGCGTGCTGGACCGGCTGATCCTCACCGCCACCGAGTCGGTCTGGACGGTGCATGAAAAGGCCACGGCGCTGGACGAAGAAGACCAAAAAATCATGGCGGCCGAGCGCGAAGTCACCATGGCGCTGATCACCTACAAGAGCCCGCTGGCGGCGGTCAGCTTCCCGCGCTTCGTCAACACCACCACCGAGATGCAGGCTGCGGCCCCAGCGCTGGAGGTCACGCGCCTGCTGCGCATGGTCGGCGTGGGCACCGATGTGCTACGCGGTTTTGGCGCGGTGCTGCTGTTGACCGCGGGCTTGAGCGTATTCATCGCGCTGTGGAATGCCGTGCGCGAGCGCCGGGCCGATCTGGCGATGTTGCGCATGCTCGGCGCGCCCCCGGCCAAGGTGGCTGGCCTGGTGTGGTGCGAGGCGGTGTTGCTGGCTGGCCTGGCCATCGTGCTGGGGCTGGTTGTGGGTCATGGCCTGGCGCATCTGGCAGGTGACTGGATGCAGTCGGAGCGCTCCTTGCCGCTCACCGGGTGGATCTGGTTGTCTGCCGAATGGTGGGTGGTGGGGTTGGGGTTCGCTGTAGCAAGCCTGGCTGCCCTGTTGCCGGCCTTGGAAGCCTACCGGCTCGACGTGACGACCCTGCTGAATTTGCGTTCCTGAACAACCCCAAGGAGAATTTTTATGAACAAGTGTTTTGCCAAACTGGTGTCCGTTGCCGCCCTGTGCCTGCTCGCCGCGAGTGCCTGGGCCGCTGCCGCCCACAGCGACACGGAAACAAAGGCAGACATCGCCCGACACCGCGCCATGTCCGCAGCACACGAAGGGGCTGCGAAGTGCCTCGAGTCCGGCAAGAAGGGAGACGTCTGCAACAAGGAATTGCAGGCCGCCTGCAAAGGCCTCGCGATCGGCAAGTACTGCGGCATGAAACACGAGCATTGAGCGCCGGCGCGTGATAATGCCGGGAACCAGTGGTCGCGACGGCCATCCAACATGCTGAGTCGCCCCAATTGTTTCGGAGAATGCCATGCAAGTTGCTGTCCCGTTTCTGGCCCTTTTGCTCAGTGCATTCGGGGCCGCCGCCCAACTCGGTTCACCTCTGCCGGCCAGTACCGGTTCCAGTCTGGTGATCGGCGGTCCGAGCGCCGACAAGGCGCAACGTAGTTCACCGGTGCCGAGCGGTACAGGTGCCGGTGTGCATGGTGCCAACAGCCCGTTCCCACCCTTGCAGGCACGTGCCGATGTGGTGCCGTGGTCGGTGCTGACCGACATCAAGACAAAAACCGACAAAAACAAGGTCTTGCCGGTGTTCGCCATGAGCCAGATGGCCTTGAACCAGAAAACCCAGCGCATCCAGGGCTTCATGATGCCGCTGGAGCCGGGCGAGAAGCAAAAGCACTTCTTGCTCACCTCGGTGCCGATGACTTGCGGTTTCTGCGTGCCGGGTGGGCCGGAGAGCATGGTCGAAGTCAAGACCAAGACGCCGGTGGCGTATTCCATGGAGCCGGTGGTGGTCGAGGGCAGGTTCCTCGTGCTGCTCGACGACCCCTATGGCCTGTACTACCGCGTGACCGACGCGGTCAGCGTCAAGTAGC
>JANOUM010000016.1:0-3620 GCA_031416855.1 Rhodoferax sp.
CGTGGTGATCGTGGTGATCGTGGAGCCCAGGCTCCGCGCGAACGCGTCGACGCCGCCACCATGGCGCAGGGCGGCGACGGCAGTTTGTCGTCGGTGCCGACCCAGGGACCCGCGGGCGACGCCTCGCGCACCGAGCAGCCACGCGGCGAGCGCCCGCCACGCAACGGTGAGCGCGGCGGCCGCGGCCGCGGCGGAGCGGAACGCACAGAAGGCGGGGAGCGCCCGCCACGGCCGGAACGCAACCAGGACCGCATCGACACCGGCACCGATGGTCGTTCCGATCGCAGCGCCGAGTTGCGCGAGCCCAGGGAGCCTCGTGAGCCGCGCGGCGAGGGACGCGGCGAACGTCGGCCAGACCGCCGGCCACGCCAGGACCAGGGCGAAGCGGTCGCCATCGCGTCGGCCGACGGCGATGTCGCGCACGCACTGCCGACGGTAGATGCTGGTGCTGCATCCGCCATGGCGGACACGACCGAAGGCGCGGAGGGGCGCGACAACCGCCCGCGCGAGCGCCAGGGACGTGAACGGCGTCCGCGCGCTGACCGCCCGCGCCGCGACGGTGACGGCGACCGCCAGCCCGTAGCGGATGCCAGCCCCCAGCAGGCGCTGGAAGGCTTCACCGCACCGGTGGCGGTGGCGGTGGAAGCGGTGCCAACGGCGGCACTGTTGCCGGTGCACGCCCCCTCAGCGCCACGCCCTCCGACACCCGAGTCGCAAGCTGCGCCGGTGGCTACCGGCCTGCCCAAGGTCGCGCCTTATGCGCTTCCGCTACAGGACCTGGCACAGATTGCCGAGGCTTGCGGCTTGCAGTGGGTCAATTCGGATGCCGAGAAGATCCGCCTGGCGCAGGAGGCCATCGCGGCCCAGCCCGCGCCCGTCCACCGGCCACGGGAGCGTCCCGCGCCGGTGGTGATTGATGAAGGTCCGTTGGTTTTGGTCGAGACCCGGCGCGACCTGCGCACCATGACGCTGCCGTTCGAAAAGGCTACCACCGCCTGACGGCCCGGCCGGCAGGGCACGCGCGCCGGTCAGGCCTGTGCCGCCTTGCGCCAGGCCTGGGTGGCCGCGTCCTGGTCACCGTTTTGCTGGGCCAGTTCCGCCACCAGCCGCCAGGCGTCGCGGCGCAGTCCGGTGTCCTGCAGCCGAGACAAGGCCTGCGTCAGTAGCTGGTTGGCCTTGCCCCAGAGTTGCAGCCGCATGCAGGTCACACCGGCCAGGTACTGCAACACCGGGTCGCCCGGGTTGCGCAGTTGGGCCGATTCGATGCGCGCCAGCCAACCGGGGTCGGGCGCGCCGGTGGCGCTGGCGAACCCGCGCTCCAATGTCCGGATCAGGTGCACCGTCTGCGGCGAACTCACGGCACCCGCACGCGACACCATATGTTCCCAGGCCGGCAACAGCCACTGGCGCGACAGCGCCGGATCGCCGCCCAGATCGAGCAGCCGCGCGGCTGCCTCGGTAGCCACATCAATCAGGGCCCGCTCCGTGGCATCGAGCTGCTCCCAGGCCTTCTGCAACTGGGCCGGATCATGGGCGCCATGAATCAATTCGATGGCCAAACCGCGCAAGACGCCCTCGGCGGCCACTGGCGACAAGGCCCGGTGCTTGGCCAGCAATCGGGCCGTCTCCAGCGCTGCGACAGTCCGCTGGGCCATCCGCGCCGCCTTCAGCCGCATGCGCAGGGCCAGCGTGCGGCGGCCCGGGCCCTGCCCCATCTCGTCGAGCAGTTGCAGCGCCAAGGGCGCATCGTGGTCGTCCAGAGCCCAGCGCGCCGCGCGCAGTTGCACACCCTCGCGGGTCTCGGGCGCGGCGCCGATCGCGGCCTGTTCCAGGGCGGCGCGAAAGTGCCGCTCGCGCGCCTGCCGATCCTGCAGTGAATGCGCAGCCTCGGCGGACAGCAGGTGCGACACCGCCTGCAAGCGAGCCGCGTAGCCCAGCTTGTCGCCGTTGGATTCGATCGAGCGAACCTGCACCAGAACCGATTCGGCCGCCTTCTTGGCGCGCACGAAACGTCCGGCGACCAGATTGGAAAAGGCGTCCAGCAGGGCCAGTTGCATGACGCGCTCGCGTTGGCGCAGCCGCCACAACCGGGCCTCGCGCGGGATGGCGAACAAGGCCGACAACGCCCGCCACGCCATGTGCAGCGTCAGGAAGCCCAGCAGCAGCAGCAACAAAACGAGGTTGAGCGACAGGTCGACCCGATATGGCGGCCAGAACACGGTGATCGACCCGGGGTTGTTGCCGGCAAACAAAGCTGCGGCCACCGCGATCGCGAACAGTGCCAGCAGCCACAGGGCGACGCGCATGTCAGCGCCCGGCCGCCGCCGTGGTGAGGGCGGCCAGGGTGTCGTCCACCCGCGGCAGTTCCATCGTCTTGAGTTGCCCCTGCACCTGCTGCAACAGGCCCGCGGCGGCCTGCGTCTTGCGCGAGGCGGGGTCGAAATACTTGTTCAGTGTTGCGGACGATGCGGCCACGTCGGCCCGTGCGGATTCGAGTTGCCGCGCCAACAGCCCCAACCGGGCATTGAGCAGCTTGAGCTTGTAGTTCTCGCGCACGAAGAAGGATTGCTCGGGCGACAGCAATGCGGCTTCCGGCTGCTCGATGCGGCTGACCCGCAGCAGGTTGCGCGCCTCCTCGCCGACCAGGCGCAGGCCGCGCTCCCACCAACTGGGCCAGGACTCGTTACCCACGCGCTTGAGCGAGCCACTGGCGCTGACTTCCGCCACCGCATTGACCAGCGGCAGTTCGTCCGCCATGCGCAGCAGTTCGTCGATGCGGACCAGCAGCGCCGGTGTGTCCGACACGGTCGCATTCCCGATCCGGCTGATGTCCCGCGTGATCGCGCGCTGGAGCTGGGTCAGCCGCGGCTGGGCGGCACGCCCCACCCGTTGCTCCGCACTCTTGAGGGCGGCCAGCAGTGGCTCGACACTGCCAGTCAGCTGGGCCTGTTGCTGGGCCAGGCGGATCGCCGAATCGATGTCCACCACCAGGTTTTCATCGCGCGAACGCGACAGGCTCTGAATCAGTTCCTCCACCTGGTTGCGTTGCAGCGCCACCTCGCTCAGGCGCGCTTCTGACACGGCAAGCCGGGCCGCGGTGTCACGCGCCAGCTCCTGGGCCTGGCGGGCCACCGTGCGCGCCTCGACCGCCTGCAGGCCGGACTCGGCCGTCTGGCGCGCTACCTGCTCGCGCGTGGCTGCCAGCCGCTGCCACAACAGCACGTTCGCCAGTATCGCGAGTACCGCCACCGCCAATGCAACCCCGGTCAGGGGCGCCATGCGCGCGGCCGTGGTTGCAGCGGCCGGGACTGCGCCGTCTGTCGCCTCGCCGGGGGCTGGCGCGCGCGGGTCGGACGGTGGAGGATTCATGCCACCGATTCTATCGATGCCACCACATCCTCGATGCGCGGCCGTGACTCCCAAACAACACCAAAACCAGTCTCGCGTGCCACCTGCGCGATGCGCGCATGCGTTGCAAGGGCGCGCGCGTTCGTCCATTGCTGGCCCGGAAGGCAGACCGCCAGATGGCCGATTGCCTGCGAACTCGTGAACAACCAGACCGACCCATCCCGCGCTGCAGTCCGCGCCAGGCGTTGTTGGGCAGCATGCCAGAGTGGTGC
>JANOUM010000017.1:0-2328 GCA_031416855.1 Rhodoferax sp.
CCAGAAGAACTACGAATTGCGCGCGATGTACGACGTGGCGAACGATGCCAACGGAAGCTATTCGTCGCTGTTTTTATATTCCAAAGAAGCGACCCTGGGCGGCACGGTCACTTTCGATAAATGGAAACTTTTCGCCGGTTACCAAAGGTTATCAGCACCGGCCGTGGCATCCGGCCCCGACAAGGCCCGCCACGTCTGGATCGGCGCGACCTATCAAGTGTTGCCCGTCTTGACGCTTATTGGCGGCGCATACCATGTCAAGCTCAACCGGGATGCCGGCACGGCCAATCTTTTCATGCTGGGCGCCAATTACTACCTGTCCAGCCGTACCCTGCTGTATGCCAGTATCGGCAGCGTGCGCAACGGGGCGCAAACCAGTTTTGCGGTTGAGACGGGCGATGGCTTGGTCGGTCAAAACCAAAATGCATTTTATTCGGGCATCAGCCACTCGTTCTGAACGCGACTTCAGCCATTCTGCATATAAGCCCGTTCCGCAAGCCGCTATTTTTTGATGACGAAAAAATCGTCTACCCATCCGTAGGCGCCTGCGGCCAATGCCCTGAACTTGTAGTACACGAAGACACCTGTCTGGCTTCCGACGCCCGACAAATTAAAGTTCAGCACGCTTTTCTGGGCTACAAGTGTGTTGGCTGGCAAGCTCCAGTTTGCAGCAAGGGGCTTCCAGGCCAGGTCGTAAATGGCCCATCCATTGATGGAAGTCGCCCCCGCCCCTGAATGCCATGCGCTTGCTTGGTATTTGCCCGCGCCCAGGCCCTGGACGGCCTGGTACATGAGCGCATCGCCGCCAGCGGCCACGGGTGCGAGCTTGAACAGCCGGGAGCCGCTGTGCGCATGCGTCGCATCCTCAACGGACGCGGCCTGGCTCGAAGCCCAGCCGATCATGCCGGCTTCGGCCCCACCGTTGACCATCAAAGATAAAGGCACTGCCACTTGTATGGCGGAGGACGTGGTGGCCTGGTAAACACCGATGTCCCGCACGGTCTCGTCATTGGCCGGATTGCCGAAGAAGTCTTCGTTGCCCATGTCGATCTGAAACTGCTTGGCTAGGTTGATCCCGGCTGCAAGCATCGGCGAGCCGCTCTTGAGCTTGTAGCCTATTAGGCTCTTCAGTTTGGCCGGATCGCCGACCACGCCTGCATTAGCCGCACTCACCAGCATAGGATCCACTTGCAGGCCCACGTCGGCGCCTGCCAGAATTTCCTGCCTGGCGCCAGAGCGCCATGTGCTCAATGACGTATGGTGAATCCCGTTGGACCATAAAGAAAAGGTGTTGGCGGTGTCGTAATAATTATTGCCGACAAAGCGGAAGGTATCGTCGAGTCCGGACGCGCTGACGGAAAGACTGTTGCCGCCCGTGCTGTAGAAAATATTGTTGGCAAAAAGCACGTTCTTGATCAGCTTTTTGTCGTTCCAGATCGACAGCGCGGGCATGGTTTTCGCCTTCGTTGGGTTCGCTATCAAAAGGTTGTTATAGACATACAGATTGCTCAACCCTTCGCCGCCGATGGCGATGGCACCATAACCTTGGCCATCCCGTCCATCATTGACGCTCACGTTGTAGCGCACCGTGTTGTTGTCATGCAAGCCAGCGCCTTCGTATTGCCACACCAGTATGCCTGCGCCACCGTTGTTGTGCGTGTAGTTGTATTCGACGACAGAATTGGTGACGCCGCCGTCCAGGTCCAGGCCATCCCCGTCCGTCGTGGTCGTTTTCTGGTTATAGACTTCATTGTGGTGGATACGCACCCGGTTTGACTGGTACGTCCAGAGTCCGACATTGGCCTTGCCCATGCTGCCGCAATCATGAACCACGTTGCGCGCCATGACGGCCCTGTCGGTCTGAGCCAGCAGAATGCCGTTGCCCGTGACGCCGGCATGAGCCGGGTCTCCATAAACGTTCCAAACCCTGTTGTCGCTGATGACGACGTTGCGGTTGTTCCACAGGGTTGGCTTGGCAGAACCTAGAACAAAGATGCCGTGTTGCTTGAGGTCGTAGAGCTTTGAGCCGGTGATCTGCACATCGTCATAGCCGCCATCGCCGCCGTACACCTTGATGCCGCTCTGGAAGCCCGAAATCTCCAGCCCGCTCATGCGCTGGTAACTCTGCGAGACGCCTGCCGGCTGGTTGTTGTAGAGATAAATGCCCATGGAGGTGGACGAACTGGCACCGGACCCCACCAGTTTGAGGTTGCTGATCACGACCCCTGATGAATCGCCGATCAGGATCGCTGTTGCAGCGTTAGACACAATGGTGGCTATCCCGCCTGCTTGCGAGGAGATGGTGATGGGTGCCGCTGCCGTGCCGTT
>JANOUM010000018.1:0-1949 GCA_031416855.1 Rhodoferax sp.
TCTATGCAATACCGACGACTGGGCCGCAGCGGCCTGCAAGTGAGCGCACTCTCCCTGGGCTCCTGGGTCACCTACCACAACCAGGTCAACGTGACCGCTGCGCGCGAGATGCTGGCCGCCGCAATGGACGCCGGCATGAACTTCTTTGACAACGCCGAAGGGTATGCCAGCGGCAAAAGCGAGGAGGTGATGGGCAAGGCGTTCAAGGCGCTCAAGTGGCCACGACTGAACTACATCGTGTCAACCAAGTTCTACTGGGGCCTGGCGACCGAGGGCGCGGGCATCAACCGCAAGAACACGCTCAACCGCAAGTACCTGTCGCAGGCGATCGATGGCTCGCTGGCCCGCATGGGGCTGGATTTCATCGACCTGGTGTATTGCCACCGGAGCGACCCGCACACGCCGATCGAGGAGACCGTGTGGGCGATGAGTGACATGATCACGCAGGGCAAGGCCCTGTACTGGGGCACCAGCGAATGGTCGGCCGGCGAAATCCGCGCCGCCTGGGACATCGCCGAGCGCCACCACCTGCACAAGCCGGTGGTGGAGCAGCCGCAATACCACCTGTTCCACCGCCGCCGCGTGGAGCAGGAATATGCCCGCCTGTACGAGGACATCGGCCTGGGTCTTACCACATGGAGCCCGCTGGCCAGCGGCCTGCTGACCGGCAAGTACCGCAAGGGCGTGCCCAAGGACAGCCGCGCTGCGCGCAAGGACATGGCGTTCCTGGTGAAGGCGTTGACCGACACCGGGCGCAATGCTGCCGTCGAACAACTGCTTGTGCTGGCGGCGGAACTGGGCTGCACGCCGGCGCAGCTGGCCATCGCCTGGGCCGCGCGCAACCCGCACGTCAGCAGCGTCATCACCGGCGCGTCCAAGATCGCGCAGCTCAAGGACAACCTGGGTGCGCTCGAGGTATTGCCCAAACTCACGCCCGAGGTGCTGGAGCGTATCGACGGGATCTGCTCTCCGGTGCTGGCCTGAGAGGCTCAGGTCGCGACAGGATGGGTTTGTTGACCCGGTTGGCCAATCCCGGCATCGTCGCCGGTTTGGGTGCTGCGGTGTTGTTCGGCAGCGCAACGCCGGTGGCCCAATGGCTGCTCGGCGAGCGCAACCCATGGACCGGCGCATCGCGCTGGGGGCGGTCGTTTTGAGTAGGCCCGGCACTGCGGATGGCGCCAGTGTGAATCCGGGCTTTAACTGTTGTCGAAGGGTGCCGATGAAACTGCTGCGATTCCGATGGTTTGCGCTCGCGCTGTTGGCTGTTGCCACAGTGGCGTCGGCACAAATCAAGGTGGAGAACGCGTGGGTCCGTGCCACGGTTCCGGGCCAGCAGGCCACGGGAGCGTTCATGAAGATCACCTCGACCGAGCCCGTCAAGCTGATTTCCGTGGCCACCCCTGCCGCCAATATCAACGAGATTCATGAGACGAAGATGGAAAACGGCATCATGAGAATGCGTGCGCATCTCGAGGGCCTGGACATCCCCGCCAAGAAGACCGTGGAACTCAAGCCCGGCGGTCACCACCTGATGATGATGGACCTGACGCAAACCATCAAGACTGGGGGTGTCGTCACACTGGAGTTGCAGTTTGTCGATGCGAAGGGGCGCAAGGACACGGTGTCCGTCAATGCCAAGACCAGTTTCAAGGATCCCTACCAAAAATGACCCGAACGTATCCGCTGGCAACTGCCATTGACTCGCGGCAATGGGTGCTGCTGTTCGTGGGCTGGTTGCTGGCAGTCATTTCGACGGCGGGCAGCCTGTTCCTGAGCGAGGTGATGGACTACGCGCCGTGCGTGTTGTGCTGGTACCAACGCATTCCCATGTACGCCCTCGCGGTCATCCTCGGGATCGCCTTGTGGACCCATGACGCGCATGTGGTGAAGTACGCCCAACCATTGGCGCTCGCCGGCGCGGCCTTGGCCGCCTTCCACTGCCTGCTCTA
>JANOUM010000019.1:0-11020 GCA_031416855.1 Rhodoferax sp.
TCACGCGCGATCAGGCCATAGGCCACGTAGTTCAGGCCGGGGCCGCCGTAGCCCTCCGGGATGGTCGGGCCGAGCAGGCCGAGCGCGCCCATTTCGCGGAAGATGGCAACGTCGGTCGTGCCATCGCGGAATGCCAGCGTCACGCGTGGCAGTAGTTTGTCCTGGCAGTAGGCGGCAGCGGCATCACGCACCATGCGTTCTTCGTCGTTGAGCTGGTCGTTCAGCAAGAAGGGGTCTTGCCAGTTGAATGCGGCGTGGGCCATGGGGGTTTTCTCCGGGGTTTATTGGCGGCCTGCTTGCGCAGGACTGGCGATGGTAGTGCCCGGGCCCGGTCGCGGCAAGCAATCAGAATTCATCCTGGTATACCCGATCCGCATACTTGGAATTGCATTCACTGTGCTGGCCGGCGTTGGAGAGATGCCGCAGGGCGCCCGACCGCCAAACGGGCGGGATCCTGGCTACCCGTGCTGCAGTGGCTACACTTCGGCAACACGCGCCAGGCGCAACCCGGTCCGTCCCATGCACCGCGAGGCCTCCGATGGAACACAGCATACCCAGGATCGATATCAGCGGCCTGTTCGGACAAGACCACCGGGCTCGCGCCGGGGTAGACCAGGCGATCCTGGACGCCGCCCGATCTGCGGGCATGCTGGTGATCACCGGCTTGCCGACCTGGGCGGTGCTCGATGCCACGCGTCGCCGCCTGCTGCTGTGCCTGTTCGCGCTGCCGCAAGCCGAGATCCGCAAACTGTGGCGCTGGAATTTCGACCCGACGCGCCCGAATGTCTACCGGGGCTGGTTTCCGCTCCAAAATGGTCAGGCCACGTACAAGGAAGGCATTGACATGGGGCCCGACCTGGCGTTCGGACCCGGTGTCGTGGACAACCGCGACCCGCTGCGCGAGGCGACACCGTTTCCGGACGAAGCCCTGCTGCCAGGCTGGCGCGCCTGTGCCGCCGACTACTACCTGGCGATGACCCGCCTGTCGCAGGCGTTGATGCGCTCGATTGCACGCGGGCTCAACCTGCACGAGGCGTGTTTCGATGCCGCATTCGAGGGTGGCGTTTCCACCTTGCGGCTGTTGCATTACCCGGTTCGGCCGGAGGCATCGTTTGACGGCGTGGCCGCCGCTGAAGTTTGGACCCGGCACAAGGGCACGCCGCACTATGTGCTTGGGCGCGCGCACGTCGACACCGGGTTCATGACCCTGCTGGCACAGGATGGCGTCGACGGCCTGCAGGCCCAGCACCTGGACGGAACCTGGGTCGATGTGCCCCCCGAGGAGGCCACCCTGGCAGTGAACTTCGGCAAGGTGCTGGAGCGATGGACTGCAGGCGCCATACGCGCCACGGTTCACCGCGTGCTGGGCGCCGGGCGTGAACGTTATTCGGTACCGTTTTTCTATGAAGCGCGGGTCGACGCCGTGATTGCGCCCTTGCCCTTGCCGGGGGCAACACCCTTCGCGCCGTTCTACTTCGGCGATCACCTGTGGGAAACCACCACCAAGTTCGTCGAGCAACGCGGAATCGCCCACCTGCGCACACCGCTCGGAGCCCCACCACCACCATGAACTTCGTCCCCTCCCCCACCCGTCGCCAATGGCTGGGGGCCGCCTGCGCCACCGCCCTGTCCACAGCCCCGCTGGCCGGCCGCTCCCAGGCTTCGTGGCCCAGCAAGCCGTTGCGACTGGTGGTGCCTTTTGCACCGGGGGGCAGTTCGGAGATCGTGGCGCGCGCCGTCGCGGGGGAGATCAGCAAGACCATCGGACAGAACATGTTCGTGGAGAACAAGCCCGGCGCTGCGGGCAACATCGCCATGCAAGAGGTGGCCGCGTCAAACGACGACCACACTCTGATTCTGGGCCACATCGGCACCTTGGCGGTCAACCCGTATATCTTTGACAAACTGCCCTACGACGCGGCCAAGGACTTCACCGCCATCACGCTGGTGTCCAAGGTGCCGAGCCTGTACGTGGTGCATCCCGACCTGCCGGTCAAGAACCTGAGCGAGTTCGTGGCATTCGCCAAAACGCGGCCGGGCCAGCTCAACTACGGCTCGGCAGGCAACGGTAGCGCGGGGCATCTGGCGTTCGAATACCTGAAGATGGCCTCGCAGACCTTCGTCGTGCACGTGCCCTATCGGGGCACCGGTCCGATGCTGACCGACCTGGTGGCCGGGCGTCTGCAGGCCGCTGCGGTGGGCGCACCGGCACTGTTGCAGTTCATCAAGGCGGGCCGGCTGCGGTGTATCGCCACCGGCACCACCAGCCGCCTGGCGCAATTGCCCGATGTGCCGACCGTGGCGGAACAGGGCTTCACGGGCTTCGAGATGACCCAGTGGTATGGCCTGCTGGCACCCACGCGCTGGCCACGCGCCAACGTGGCCAAACTGGGGGCGGAAGCGATCCGCGCCACGCGCGGCAGTGTCGTGCGGGACAAGCTGTCGGCGGACACTGCCCTGGCGGTTGGCAATACCGGCGCGGAATTCGACGCCTTCATCCGGGCCGAGCAGGCGCGCTGGAAACCGGTGATCGCCCGGGCCCAGATCAAGCCGGACGGCGCCTGAGCGGCGCAACGCCACGCCCGTGCGCCGCCCGATCCCCGCCACCCACACGCTGCTGTGTTTGGAGGCGGCTGCGCGGCACGAAAGTTACACCCGCGCGGCGCAGGAACTGGCATCGACCCAGAGCGCCGTAGCGCGCCAGTGCGTGGCCCTCGAGGCCTTCGTCGGCCAGGGTGCGTGAAGAACCGCCGCTCACGGCTTGGGGTTGGCGCTCGTGCACCGGCTGCTGGTGCAGGCGAGACTCGCCAGCGCGGCATTGGTCGTGGCCTGCGACAAGGTGTTGCATGCAGACCGGGCCTGCCATTTCGTAGTGCCAGGGCGCGCCGACAGCAAACCTGCGTTGAGGCTGTTTTGCGATTGCCTGCTGGCCCAGGTTTGCAGCACCACAACAACATAGTTCCGTGTGGCAACCGGGCCGCGCGATAATCTTGCCTCGCGGCATCGATACGGAGGGCCTATGACAAGCACCGGCAACAAAAAGGAAATTGGTTTTCCGAGCATCGAATGGGATGAGGACGACCGGGCCACGCGGCCGATGCCGCTGCATGAACTGCCCCGGCAGGTCGGTATCGACCAGGCCCTGGAAGTTGTCGAGAAGCACCATGAACGCATTGCCAAGGCAATCCAGCTGTTCTGGGGCACGCGCGATTGTGTCGAGTACATCCAGAAGCTGGTGATGAGCGGCGGCGACGGTTTCGGCAAGGCGCGCGTCGGTTTCAAACCCGAGGTGGTCTCGGCGCTACTGAGCCTGATCACGCTGCACCGCGTCGACTCCTGACGCGGCCGGCCAGTGCCACACCGGCGCGCCCTGGCCTGGCCTTTGGCAGAGCCTGATCAGCCCAGGCTTGCGCGGGACTGCGCAAACGCCACATACCATGCCAGACACTGCGGGTTGGCCATCGCCTCGCGGTTGACGACTTTGTCGATCGGCTGACCCAGCAACAACTTCTTGATCGGCAATTCCTGCTTCTTGCCCGACAGGGTGCGCGGGATCTCGGCCACCTGGAATATGTCGTTGGGCACAAAGCGCGGCGACAACGCCTGGCGGATCGCGTCGTTGAGGCGCTCGCGCATCGCTGCATCGAGCTGCACTCCGTCGCGCAGCACCACGAACAGTGGCATGTAGCTGTCGCGCCCCAGGTATTCCAGATCCACCACCAGCGAGTCCAGCACCTCGGGCAGCGCCTCGACCGCACTGTACAGTTCACTGGTGCCCATGCGCAGCCCATACCGGTTGATCGTGGCGTCGGAGCGGCCGTAGATCACGCAGCCGCCGTCCGGCAGCACCTTGAGCCAGTCCCCATGCCTCCAGACGCCCGGGTAGGTGTCGAAATAACTCGACAGGTAACGCTGGTTGCCGGTGTCGCCCCAGAAATACAGCGGCATGGACGGAATCGGCTCGGTGCAGACCAGTTCACCCACCACGTCGGTCACTGCGTCGCCCTGCTCGTTCCAGGCCTGCACGGCGCAGCCCAGCAGACGGCATTGCATCTGGCCCGGGACCAGCGGCAGCTCGCGGTTGCCCCCAATGAAGGCGCCGGCGAAGTCCGTCCCGCCGGACATGTTGCACCACCAGATGCTGTCCCCACGGTCGCCCACTTTGTGTGGCGGCCCGGCGGCACTCAAATCATTGCGGTCGCCGCCCCGCAGCCGGCGAAATTGCTCGGTGCCCCAGGCCTGGGTGTCCGCGCTCAACGGCGAACCTGTCGTCCCCAAGGCCCGGATACGCGACAGGTCACCGCAGGTGGCGAGGTCCAGCCCGGCCTTCTGGCAGCTGGCAAAAAAGGCTGCGCCAGCGCCGAAGAAAGTGACTCCCAATTGCGCGGCAAACCGCCACAAGGTGCTCCAGTCCGGCGCGACGCGCTGGCCTGCCACGTCGCCCGATGGCCCGGCCGGATTGCCGTCGAAGATGCAGCAGGTGGTGCCACCCAGCAGCCCGCCGAGCTGGCAGTTCCACATCACCCAGCCGGTCGAGCTGTACCAGTGGAAACGCTCGCCCCGGAACTCGGGCGCGTAGCTGCAGCCAATGTCGTTGTGCAGGGACATCAGGGCCATGTGCACCACCACGATGCCGCCGTGCCCGTGCACGATCGGTTTGGGCAGCCCCGTGGTACCGCTGGAATAGACGATCCACAGCGGGTGGTCGAAGGGCAGCCACAGGGGCTCGAAGGCACGCGTCTGCGCGTCGTCGCGCGCCAGCGTGTCGGCCAGGTCGATGGCGTCGAACCCGCCGGCGCGGGCCGCAGCCAGCGTGCCCAGGTTGTCGTGCACGATCAGGTGCGTGACCGTCGGCAGGGCGGCGCGCAGGGCCGCCACCACCGGCACGCGCTCCTGGTCGCGACCGCCGTAGGTCACGCCATCGCAGGCGATCAGCACCCGTGGCTCGATCTGGCGGAAGCGGTCCAGCACCGCGTTGCTCCCCATGTCGGGCGCACACAGGCTCCATACCGCGCCGATGCTGGCGCAGGCCAGAAAGGCCACGATGGCCTGCGGTCCGTTGGGCAGGTAGGCCGCCACCCGGTCGCCCGGTTGCAAGCCGAGTTCCTGCAGGGTCAGGGCCAGCGAGGCCGACTGGCGGCGCAGCTCCGGCCAGCTCAGGATGCCGGGCTGCCCAAGGGCCAGGCTGTTCTCGTTGTGGCTCAGCACGGCCGGCATGCCGGCCGCATGCGCCAGCGCGACATGGCGAAACACCTGCTGTGCGTAGTTGACCTTTGCCCCCGGAAACCACACGGCGCCCGGCATGCGCCGCTGCGCCAGCACCGCGCGGTGTGGCGTCGGCGAGCGCAGGTCGAAGTAATCCCAGATGCTTTGCCAAAAAGCGTCCAGATCGGTGACCGACCAGCGCCACAAGGCGTCATAACAATCGAACACCAGTCCGTTCTGCGACGCCAGCCAGTCTTGGTAGTGCCGGATCTGCGGGACGGAAAACGGCGCGAGGGGTGTGCGTTGCATGGCGCTAGATTACCGCATGCGCCGGCGCTCGGCCAGAGTGCCCCCGACAGCCCGCAATGCGATACTTTCGGCCAGTCGCGCACGGTGCGTGGTCGCGCCTGCTGCCCCCTGCTTTGCTGTCACCCCCTGGAGTTCGGATGCGTATCTGGAAGAAACCCGTATCGGTCGAGACCCTCACGGCCATGCACATCGGCACGGCCGTGGCCCATCTGGGAATGGAATTTCTGGAAGTGGGCGACGACTTCATCCGCGCCCGCATCCCGGTGGATGAACGCACCACACAACCGTATGGTCTGCTGCACGGCGGCGTGTCCGTCGTGCTGGCCGAAACGCTGGGCTCCTGCGGCGCGGCATCGGCGGCACCCGAAGGTTACCGCTGCGTCGGCCTGGACATCAATGCGAACCATATCAAGGGCGCCACCAGCGGCTGGGTCACCGGCGTCACGCGGCCGGTGCATATCGGGCGCACCACCCAGGTCTGGCACATCGACCTGCACAACGATGCCGGCGAGCTGACCTGCGTGTCGCGCATCACGATGGCGGTGCTGGCACCACGCTGACGCGCGGCTGCGGCCTACTCCGCCGCGCCCTGCTGCATCCGCTCGCTCTTCCAGTACACGTCGTCGCCCACCGAGCCATCGGTGCGGAACCGGTTGAGTACACGCGCGAGCACGAACAGCAGGTCGCTGAGGCGGTTCAAGTACTGGCGCGGGGTGTCCTTGAGGGCGTCCTGCCCGCCGAGTGCCACCACGGCGCGTTCGGCGCGGCGCGCCACGGTGCGACACACATGGGCCAACGACGCGGCCCGGGTGCCGGCGGGCAGGATGAACTCCTGCAGCCGGGGCAATGCCTCGTTATGTTCGGCCAGCGCCTGGTCGAGTGCCAGCACTGCCTCGGCCTTGAGCAGTTCGAAGCCGGGGATCGACAACTCGCCGCCCAGGTTGAACAGCTGGTGCTGGATCTCCACCAGCAGCGTGCGCACCGGCGTTGGCATGTCTTCGCACAGCAACACGCCGATGCTGGAGTTGAGTTCGTCCACGTCGCCCATGGCGTGCACACGCAGGGCATTCTTGGCAATCCGGGTGTTGTCACCCAGGCCGGTGGTGCCATCGTCACCGGTGCGGGTGGCAATCTGTGTGAGTCGGTTGCCCATGCTGCGGTCTCCAGAGTTTGCTGCATTGTCGCGCCTGGGCTTTGGCCTGCGCGTGGTGGGGCCTCCAGGAACCAGGCATGTTGGGCGTCGTCCTTGGTGGCTTCGGGGTGGCGCAGCGCCACGAAACTCACAGTCGGGGAATCGGCCCGGCAGGACTTCCAAGGATGTGCAACCAGATTCGGAACCCGCCGCCCTTCGGGCGGTCGACGCAGAGCGTGGCATGTGCTTTGACGCCACCAGCTGCACCAGGGCCAGGCAGGCTTCGCATGAAACGGTCTGGACAATCGCGTTGTGCTGCCTGACGCTGGATCTGTTCGCAGATTTGAAATCTACGGCAAGTGGGGGCACCACAAGCGTCGGGAATTGGCCATCGGCAGCCCGTGCTGCTGGGCGGCCGTGCGCCGCGAAAACCGCGTCAATCACCGGGCCGGCGTACACTGCCACCCAGTATTTGGAGAACCGCCATGAATGCACCCGCCGCGACCGAACACCTGCTTCCCCAGGTGGCCCAACGGGACGTCCCGCAGGCTTTGATCGATGCACTCAAGGCGCGCTTCGCCGAGCGTTGTTCGACTGCACTTGCGGTGCGCGAGCACCATGGGCGTGACGAGTCTTCATTTGCCGCACCGCCCCCGGCTGCCGTGGTGTTTGCCGAATCCACCGCCGACGTGTCGGCCGTGGTGGCGCTCGCGAGCCAGTACCGCGTGCCGGTGATACCGTTTGGCGTCGGTTCATCACTGGAGGGGCATCTGCTCGCGGTGCAGGGTGGCATCAGCATAGATCTAGGGCGCATGAACAAGGTGTTGTCGATTGATGCCGAAGACCTGACGGTGACCGTGCAGCCGGGCGTCACCCGCAAGCAGTTGAACGACGACATCAAGAGCACCGGCCTGTTCTTTCCGATCGATCCCGGAGCCGACGCCAGCATCGGTGGCATGAGCGCCACCCGTGCCAGCGGTACCAACGCGGTTCGCTACGGCACCATGCGCGAAAACGTGCTGGCGCTCGAGGTGGTCATGGCCGATGGCAAGGTGATCCGCACCGGGACACGTGCCAGGAAGTCAGCGGCTGGCTACGACCTCACGCGCCTGATGGTGGGCAGCGAAGGCACGTTGGGGGTCATCACCGAGATCACCCTGCGCATCTACCCCCTGCCAGAAGCGGTAACAGCGGCGATCTGCTCCTTTCCGAGCATCGAAGCCGCGGTGCGGACCACGATCCAACTGATCCAGATCGGCATTCCGATTGCGCGCGTGGAACTGATCGACGTGAATGCGGTGCGCATGGTGAACGCCTACGCCAAGCTCGGACTGCGCGAGGAGCCGATGCTGTTGATGGAATTCCACGGGTCGCCGACCGGGGTCCGGGAACAGGCCGAGGCGGTTCAGGAAATTGCCTCCGACCACGGTGGCAATGCGTTCGAATGGGCCAGCACACCGGAGGAACGCACCCGCCTGTGGGCCGCACGCCACAACGCGTACTTTGCCGCCATCCAGTCTCGCCCCGGTTGCCGCTCGATCTCGACCGACACCTGCGTGCCGATTTCGCGCCTGGCCGATTGCCTGCTTGATTCTGTGGCCGAGGCGGATGCCTCTGGCCTCCCATATTTCCTGGTCGGCCATGTCGGCGACGGCAATTTCCACTTCGGTTATCTGCTGGACCCCGCTCTTCGGGAAGAACGTGTGACGGCGGAAAAGCTCAACCACCAACTGGTGACCCGCGCGCTGGCGCTGGGCGGCACCTGTTCCGGTGAACACGGCATCGGGCTGCACAAGATGGACTTCCTGGTGTCGGAGGCGGGAGATGGCGCGGTGGAAATCATGCGCACGATCAAGCGGGCGCTGGACCCGCACAACATCATGAACCCGGGAAAGGTATTCACTCTGTAGTCAGGGGCTCTCGGCAATGGCCATGGCCATGTAGTCGATCGTCTGCTGCAGGTCGGAGTCGGTGTCGGCGTAACGTTCGGCAATCGCGGCGAACTCGTCCTGGATTTCGATGAACGCATCGACCATATCGGGGTCGAACTGCGCAGCGCGCTCCTGGAATATCTGCTGGACCGCCTTGTCATGCGCGACGCCAGGGCGATAAACCCGGTCACTGGTGAGGGCGTCGTAGGCGTCGGCAATAGCCATCACGCGCGCCACCATCGGGATGCGTTCGCTGGCAAGCCCCTGCGGGTACCCCTGTCCGTCCCAGCGCTCGTGGTGGCCGTGGGCTACATCGCGCGCGATCTCCAGGAACTCGGTCGATACACCTGCGCCGCGTCGGATCTTCTCGATGGCATCGCGCCCGAGCACTGGATGGGTGCGGACGATGTCGATCTCGTCCTGGCTCAGCGAGCCGGGCTTGAGCAGGATGCGATCGGGAACCCCGGCGTTACCGATGTCGTGCAGCGGGCAGGCCCGAAACAACAGACCGATGGTGTGCTCGGACATGCGTCGCCCATAGGCCGGAGATGACTTGAGCTTCTGGGCCAGGGCCCGCGTGTAGTGCTGGATGCGCACGATGTGGTTGCCGGCCTCGCCCGCCTCGGCCAGATGCGCCATGACGAGGATCGTGGCGTCGAACACGCGCGCCAGATCCTGCATTGAGTCCCGTGCCCGCGGAAGGTTCGTCCCGATGTCGGGCGGTGTCGCCGGCTGGCCGGGCGTTGATTCTTCGTGATCCACCACAACAATCTCCGGGATGTCTGTGTCGACGATGTTACGACGAGTTACCAACGCGCAGTGTCATTTGTGCCACTGATTGGCGCCCTTCACGCCGGCGACTGCTACCCGCACAAACGGCGCGCGGTAGATCCACACCTGGCGCCGGTCGGCCAGGGCGATGGTATGGGCTGCGCGCCAATCGCGCGCCTCGAACTCCAAGCTGACCAGCCAGCTGCCGGGCTGCATCTGCGCTGCGGCCTTGTCCAGCGCACGCGGCATGCTCTCGGGCCGCTGGAACAGGTAGACAAGCTGGTACGGACGCCAATCGGCTCGCCAGATGTCCCCCTGGCACACGCGCGCCCAGGGGCAGCGCAGTGCACAAGCGAGACGTAGCGGCCAGCTCCATTCGATCCCGTGCAGCTGCGCCGACGGATAGGCCTCGCGCAGCGCCAGCAATCCATGGCCCAGCCCGCAACCCGCATCCAGCACCAGCGCCCCGTCAGGCAGCAGTGCATGTGCCGGCAGCGCACGCAAGGCATGGGCGGGTGTCGGAAAAAGGGGCGCGTCGCGCCAGGCATGCAAGGGATACATCAGCGCCAGCACACCGAGCAGGAGCAGCCAGGCCCAAGCCGGCACCACCGCCGCGTCCGACACCAGCAGGGCCAACGGAAAGCCGGCCGCGACGATCAGGCGCCGCCACCAGCTGTTGCCAAAAAGACTCATCGCTAGACCCACCAGCGCCGCCGCCAGCAGGGCGAGCGCGGCGCTTGCGCCCAGGCCCGGAAGAATGAGGTACACGCCCCAGGCCAAAGCCCAGGACACCAAGGCCGGCAACGGCCACAACCGGCGCAGACGGGACATGCAGGCCCTAACGCGAGGCCCCGTTACTGAGCTTGTCGATGAGCCCGTTGAGTTCGTCGAGCGACCCGAACTGGATCACCACCTCGCCCATCTCCTGCACGCGCCCGCCACGCTTGACGCGCTTTTTCACCCGCACCTCGACTTCGGCCGTGAGCAAGTCAGACAACTCCTCCTCGACCCGCCGGAGGTCGCGCGACTTTTCCTTTTTTGGCTTGGGCGAGGTAAGCGTGAACTCGGCGCTGAGCTTCTTGACCATACTCTCGGCTTCGCGCACCGTCATCTTGCGCGCCGCGATCTGGGTTGCAGCGGTGATTTGCGACACCTTCTCCAGCCCCAGCAAGGCGCGGGCATGCCCCATCTCCAGGTCACCGGCCATCAGCATGGTCTGCACCGGCTCCGCCAGGTTGAGCAGGCGCAACAGGTTGCTGGCGGCGCTGCGCGAGCGCCCGACGGCCTGGGCCGCCTGCTCATGCGTCATGCCGAACTCGCGCACCAGGCGGTGCAGGCCCTGGGCTTCTTCCAGCGGGTTGAGGTCCTCGCGCTGCATGTTTTCGATCAACGCCATGGCGGCGGCGGCTTCGTCGCCGACGTCGCGCACCAGCACCGGCACACTGTCGAGCCCGGCCAGCCGCGCGGCACGGAAACGCCGTTCGCCGGCAATGATTTCGTACACCGGTCGCCCGGCCGGGGCATCGACCATACCCGCGCCACCCTGTTGTGCCAGGAAGGCGCGCATGCGTGTCAAACCATCAGCCTGCGCGAGTTGGCGCACCAGGATCGGCTGCATGATGCCCTGCGCCTTGATGGATTCGGCCAGCTCGTACAAGGCACCCTCGTCCAT
>JANOUM010000020.1:0-2116 GCA_031416855.1 Rhodoferax sp.
AGTGCCAGTTCGGGCCACGCGAGGAACAGGCGCAGCCAGGCATCGGAAGGGTGCAACCAGCCGCGAGTGGTCTGGGTCAGTTGGCGGTAGCCGCTGGCGGGCCAATAGTCTTGCATGCGGGGTCCATGGCCGGGATAGCGACGAGTCGGTTGCGACGGCGACAACCAGACTCTGATTATCGCCACGCGATCGGCAAGGTTTGGCCGGACGGGCGCTGTGCCGCCTCAGTGGCAGTACTGTGGCGTCGTGTCGTGGTGAATAACCAACGCGGGCAGGGTAAGCCCGCTGGCAGGGAATGCATTGGTCCTATACAGTGTTTCAAGCGTAGTGCATGGAAGGTTGGGGCAATTCCCCGGTCGGGTACAACGCTTTTGAGGAGTCTTGCCATGGGCCCATTCCCGACCAAAGTGTCGCGCCGCAGTGTTTTCGCGGGGGCCAGCGCAGTCGGTGCAGTGGCCGCCCTCACCAGCCTGGTGCCTGCGATTCCCGCTGCCGTGGCGCCGGTCGCCCGCCAGGCGGAGCCGCCGCCGGAAAAGGGTGGGGGCTACCGGCTCAGCGAGCACGTCAAGCGGTATTACAAGACGACGCTGGTCTGATCCGCCACCACCACGCTGCACCTGGAGACTTTCATGTTGTTGACCAAAAAAGCAGGTAGCACCGGTGCTGCCGACCATTCCCCCCTGCTGCGCAGCCTGCGCCGGGGCCTGTCCCAGGCATTGCCCACCATGGACCGGCGATCCTTCCTGCGGCGTTCCGGCCTCGGGGTGGGGGTGGGCATTGCCGCCAGCCAGTTGACCCTGGTGAAGAAGTCCCACGGCGCTGTGGGCGGCGCCGCGCTGGGTCAGGGCAAGATCGAGATCAAACGCACGGTGTGTACGCATTGTTCGGTTGGTTGCGCGGTCGACGCGGTGGTGGAAAACGGCGTCTGGGTGCGCCAGGAGCCGGTGTTCGATTCGCCCATCAATCTGGGCGGGTATTGTGCCAAGGGTGCTGCCCTGCGCGAGCACGGCCATGGCGAACACCGACTGCGCTACCCGATGAAACTGGTCAACGGCAAGTACGAGCGCATCAGCTGGGACGTCGCCCTGACCGAGATCGGTACCCGGATGCTCGATCTGCGCAAGGCCAGCGGGCCCGATTCGGTGTACTGGGTCGGGTCGTCGAAACACAACAACGAGCAGGCGTACCTGATGCGCAAATTCGTCAGTTTCTGGGGCAGCAACAACTGCGATCACCAGGCGCGGATCTGCCACTCAACCACGGTTGCGGGCGTCGCCAACACCTGGGGTTATGGCGCCATGACCAATTCGTACAACGACATGCAGAACGCCAAGGTCGCGATGTACATCGGCTCCAACGCGGCCGAAGCGCACCCGGTAAGCATGTTGCACATGCTGCACGCCAAGGAGACCGGCTGCAAGATGATCGTGGTCGACCCGCGCTTCACCCGCACCGCCGCCAAGGCCGACGAGTTTGTACGCATCCGCTCGGGTTCGGACATCCCGTTCCTGTTCGGCCTGCTTTTCCACATCTTCAAGAACGGCTGGGAAGACAAGCAGTACATCAACGACCGTGTCTATGGCATGGACAAGGTGCGCGAGGAAGTGCTGGCCAAATGGACCCCGGACAAGGTCGAGGAGGCCTGCGGCGTCACGGAGGCGCAGGTGCTCAAGGTGGCCAGCATGCTCAACGAAAACCGGCCGGGAACCATCGTGTGGTGCATGGGGCAGACCCAGCACACCACCGGCAATGCGATCGTGCGGGCCTCGTGCATCCTGCAGTTGGCGCTGGGCAACATCGGCAAGGCGGGTGGTGGCGCCAACATCTTCCGCGGCCATGACAACGTGCAGGGTGCCACCGATGTGGGTCCCAATCCCGACTCGCTGCCAGGTTATTACGGCCTGGCCGAGGGCTCATGGAAACACTTCGCCAAGGCCTGGGGGGTGGAGTTCGACTGGATCAAGGGCCGTTATGCGTCCCCGGCCATGATGGGCAAGCCCGGCATCACCGTATCGCGCTGGATCGACGGCGTGCTGGAGAAAAACGAACTGATCGACCAGGATTCGAACCTGCGGGGGGTCGTATTCTGGGGCCACGCGCCCAACTCGCAGACGCG
>JANOUM010000021.1:0-30237 GCA_031416855.1 Rhodoferax sp.
GCAGTGGCAGTTCGCCACCAAAAAGTGGGAACAGCCGACCCGGTTCGCGATTCGACAGATCGAACATGGCCAGGTAGATCTCATCGTCCGCGACTATGTACAGGCGGTCACCCAATTTCACCAGACCACTGGCGGCGCTCAGGTGCGCCGGGACTGCGCCGCCGGCGCAGTCTTTGACCACCAGTTCTCTGATGATTCGGGTTTCGAGCATGGTGGCAAGCATCCTACCGTTTTGCCGGCATCGACGACCTGGGCAACATACATCCGGCACCCGGAATGCTTGGCTAGACAAGGGGCGCAGCGGTCGGCTACACTGCCCCGGCCGCAATCCGACCTTGTCCATTCCTCACCGCCGCTTCAGACCATGCCCCACGCTTGCCACCTGCGTCGCCTGGGCCGGGCAGCCCGAACCGCCGTGCTCCCCGTCTTCAACGGGACCCGCGCAGCATGAGTCGGCCCGCCCGAAAGCCCGTCCCCTGGCAACGTTCGCCGTGGTTTGCCATGCTGCAGTTCGGGCTGCTGATGCTGTTGCTCGGGTGGCTCGTCGTTGAGGGCGCGCAGAGCATGAGTTACCAGTGGAAGTGGGAGAAGGTGCCGCAGTATCTGTACCGGGTCATCGACGGCCAGCTGATCTGGGGACCGTTGCTCAAGGGCCTTTTCGTCACGCTGGACATCGCCTGGATCGCGGGAATCCTGGGTCTGGTGATCGGGCTGGCAACCGCGATCATGCGGCTGTCCGAATCGGTCGTGGGAACCGCGTTGGCGTGGTTCTATGTCGAGGCCATCCGCAACACTCCGATCCTGGTCCAGATCCTGATCATGTACTTCATCGTTGCGGCCGTGCTCGGAATTCCCAGGAACTGGGCCGGCATCCTGTGCCTGGCGCTGTACGAGGGCGCCTTCGCCGCCGAGATTATCCGCGGCTCCATACTGGCGGTGCGCAAAGGTCAGTGGGAGGCGGGGCGAAGCCTGGGTTTTTCCGGGTTCGACCTGTACCGCGACATCGTCCTGCCCCAGGCGATCCCGCTGATGCTGCCGCCGCTCGGCGGCGTGCTGGTCAACCTGGTGAAGCATTCGGCGGTGGTGAGCGTTATCGCGGTGTTCGACCTCACCACGGAGGCGCGCACTGTGGTCTCCGATACCTTCATGGCATTCGAGATCTGGCTGACCACTGCGGCGATCTACCTCGCGGTAACCGTGACGCTGTCGATCGGGGTGGCATGGCTCGAGCGTCGCTACCAGCGCACTGAGTGATGAGACGCACGATGGATGGACAAACACAACCCCGGCGCCGGGCGGCGGGGCGGCGGCAATGGGGATGGATCGACGCCCTGCTGCTGGCATTGCTCGGTGCCGCCTTCGCCTACCTGTTCTGGCGCACCAGCACGGTGTTCCACTACAAGTGGAACTGGAGCAGCCTGTGGCCCTTCGTCGCCCGGTTCGACCAAGCCAGTGGGCGCTGGGTATCCAACCTGCTCCTGGAAGGCTTGCTGACCACCTTGCGCCTGGCCGTGTGGGGCATTTTGCTGGCCGGTGTCATCGGCACCGTGATGGGGCTGGCACGGACCAGCCGCCAACTGTTCTTTCGCCTGATCGGCACCGCTTACGTCATGCTGATCCGCAATATCCCGCCGATTGTGTTCGTGTTCGTGTTTGTGTATTTCATTGCCAGCCAGATAATGCCGACGCTGGCCATTGGCGAACGGGTGCTGGCGATGCCGCCTGCCGTGCAATGGTGGATCGGCGTGTTGTTCGGCACGCCCAAGCTGATCGACAATTTCCTGCTCGGCCTGATCTGCCTGTCTGTGTTTTCCGGCGCCTACGTCACGGAGATCGTGCGTGCCGGGCTGGAGTCAGTGCCAAAGGCCCAGATCGAGGCCGGTGAAAGCCTCGGCCTGTCGCGGCTGGACGTGATGCGCTTCGTCGTGTTGCCGCAGGCGATGCGCAACGTCCTGCCGCCGATGGCCGGCCAGTTGATCCAGCTGATCAAGGACTCGTCGCTGGTCTCGCTGGTGTCGATCCAGGAGCTGACCTTCATGGCGTTGGACGTGCAGGTCTCGACCCAACGCGTGTTCGAGGTATTCGTGTTCGTGGCGGCGATCTACTTCGTGATCTGTTTCTCGCTGTCGTGGATATTCGGCAGCCTGGAGCGGCGCTTCGCGCAGGCCCACAAATAACAGGAACAGGCACATGGACTCCGAGATCATCCGGCTCAGGGGCGTCAACAAGTGGTTTGGCGACTTGCACGTTCTGCGCGACATCGACCTGGACATCAGGCGCGGCGAACGCATGGTCATCTGCGGGCCATCGGGCTCCGGCAAGTCGACGCTGATCCGCTGCATGAACCGGCTGGAGGAGCACGACCAGGGCAGCATCGTCGTCGACGGCATCGAACTCAATGAGGATATGACCCATGTGGCCGCGATCCGCCGCGAGGTGGGCATGGTGTTTCAGCACTTCAATCTGTTTCCGCACCTGACCGTACTGGAGAACTGCACCCTGCCGCAGATCCGCGCCCGCGGAACCCCGCGCGCGCAGGCTCAGGCCAAGGCGATGGAGTACCTGAACCGGGTCAGGATTCCAGAGCAGGCGGCCAAGTTTCCAGCCCAGCTCTCGGGCGGACAACAGCAGCGAGTCGCCATCGCGCGTTCCCTGTGCATGGAGCCCAAGGTGATGCTGTTTGACGAGCCGACCTCTGCGCTCGACCCGGAAATGATCAAGGAGGTGCTCGACGTGATCATCGATCTGGCGCAGTCCGGCATGACGATGATCTGCGTGACGCATGAGATGGGTTTTGCAAGGAAGGTGGCCGACACGGTGGTGTTCATGGATGCCGGGCGCATCGTCGAGCAGGCGCCTCCGCAAGAGCTGTTCGCGAACCCCAAGTCGGACCGGACAAAGTTGTTCCTGAGCCAGATCCTGTCGCATTGAAAGCAAGGCGGGACGGCGCCGCGCATCCATCGTGGACCACCCGCAGCGTGAACCATCGATCATTGCCTTAGAAGCAACACAACTGCATGGTCGCAAACAGTAGTCCTTCTCTGGAGCATTCCATGTCAGTCGTCCAGCCACTGGGCCAGATGCCAGCCGCAGGGCCCGGATCCGCCGGCGGGAGCCCCTACGATGCGCTGGTCCGCCCGGACGGCATGGTGCACCGCACGCTGTTTACCGACCCGGTGATCTTCGAGCAGGAGATGACCCGGATATTCGGGGGTACCTGGGTGTTCCTGTCGATTGGTCGTGCAGTGCTTTCACGACGCCCGGCGCGCTCCAGCACCATGGGTGTCCGTGGGCCGCCTGGAATCGGTGTTTGCCGCTGAAGACCGTATGCTACGATCTCCGCACTGTTGCCTGCGGGAGAACATTGTGTCTTGTCAAGAAACCCGTGGCGACCCTATGGCTACGTTGAAGGGATCGACATCATGAACCCACCACGGTTCCTTTCCAGTGCCGTTCGCGGCCTGGCCGCCTTTGGTGGCGTGCCTACGGCGACTTCGCTGGCGCTGGATCCCGCAATCTGCAATCCGGTCTTGTTGCACCTCAACGAGTGCCCGTATCCACCCTCACCCAGGGTGGTCGAGGCGGTCTGCCAGGCAGCGGCAAGCGTCAACCGTTACGGCGATCCAAGGCCGGGCCGGTTGGCCGCCATGATCGCCGCAAAGACCGACCTGCCGCCCGAACATATCGTCGTGGGCAACGGGTCCGACGAAATCCTGGGTCTGGTGGCGCAGATGGCACTCACTAGCGGTGACAGCGCCGTCATGCCGACCCCTTCTTTTCCACGCTACCGCCTCGGTACGCGCGCCATGGGCGCCGAGCCGAGGCTGGTGCGCAACCTGGAGGATGGGCGCAACGATGTAGCGGGCCTGCTGCGCGCGATTGACGGCAGCACCAAGGTGGTCTTTGCCTGTACGCCGAACAACCCCAGCGGCGCGCCCCTGGCGCAAGAGGAAATCCGGGCCCTGGTGCAAGGTGTGCCGGACGACGTGCTACTGGTGCTGGACGAGGCGTACTTCGAATTCGACGCCGTGCAGGGTGGTGTCGGCGCGCTGCCCGAACTGCGCCAGCGGCGCGGACCGTGGCTGTCGACCCGTACGTTATCCAAGGCCTATGCGATCGCGGGCCTGCGCGTCGGTTATGGCCTGGCCAGTTCGCGCGAGGTCGCCGATGGACTGGTGCGCGTCAAGCTCAATTTCAATCTGAGCTGCCTGGCGGTCGTGGCGGCACAGGCGGCGCTGTCCGACGAAGCTTACGCGCAGTCCTGCATCGCGCGGGCCGTGGCCGAGCGCGAGCGGGTGGCGCAGCAGCTCGGGCGGATGGGCTACCACTGCCTGCCGTCACGCGCCAATTTTGTGTCCTTCGACTACCGGTCCGACGCGGTTTCTGTGATCAACCAACTGGCTTCACAGGGCATTTTCGTCCGCGAATGGCGCGACCCAGGGTTTGAGACCTTCATACGGATCACGATCGGATTGCCCGAAGAGAATGACCGGGCGTTGCAGGCGCTGACGATCGCGGCCGGCGCGCCCCTGCCCACACCTGGCTGACGCGGCGAGGCCGGCTGCCGGGCAGACTTGAGATGCAACGCTATTCCATCTTCTCCCTGGCGCGCAATGCGCTGAGTTTCCACGAGAACTGGCAGCGGGCCTGGCGCTCGGTGCCGCTCAAGCCGTCGTACGACATCGTCATCGTCGGCGCGGGCGGCCACGGCCTGTCCACCGCCTACCACCTGGCCAAGGAGCATGGCATCACCAACGTGGCGGTGATCGAGAAGGGCTGGCTGGGCGGCGGCAACACGGCGCGCAACACCCACACGATCCGCGCCAACCACTTGCGCGATGCCAGCATCCGGTTTCACGACAAGTCGGTGAAACTGTACGAGCAGATGACGCGCGAGCTGAACTACAACATCCTGTTCAGCCAGCGCAGCATGGTGGATCTGGTCCAAAGCTCCTCCAAGCTGCGCGACTTGCGCCGTCGTTCGATGGCCATGCACCTGCACGGCCCGACCTACAACATTGTGGGAATGGACGAAGTGCATCGGCTGATCCCGGCGCTTGGAGACCTGAAGGATGCACGCCTGCCGCCACTGGCCGGGGTGGTGCATCCGGAGGCCGCGATGGCACGCCATGACGCGATCGCCTGGTCGTATGCGCGCTCGGCGGACGCGCGCGGGGTCGAGATCCACCAGCAGACCGAGCTCACCGGTTTTCTGCGCAACCCGGCCGGGCGCGTCACCGGCGTGAAGACCAGCCGCGGCGAGGTGCGCGCCGGCAAGGTGGCACTGGCCACATCGGGCAACACCAGCCACGTCGCGGCCATGGTTGGGCTGCGCCTGCCGCTGGTGACGCGCAACCTGCAGGCATTCGTGTCGATGCCGATCAAGCCGGTGGTCGACGTGATCGTCAATTGTCCCGACACCGGCGTCTACCTGATGCAGTCGGACAAGGGCGAACTGGTGATCGGCGGCGCCACCGATCCGATACCGTCCTACCGGCAGGGCGGCAACTACCAGGTGTTCGAGGAGGTCGTGGCCGCCATGCTGGAGCTGTTCCCGCGTTTCAAGGGCCTGAAGATGCTGCGCCAGTGGGGCGGGGCGATTGAGTTCGCGCACGATGCCAGCCCGATCATCTCGGCCACGCCGGTGGACGGCCTGTTCGTCAGCACTGGCTGGTGGGGCGGATTCAAGGCGATACCGGTCGGTGGCCTCACCTATGCGCACCTCTTGGCCACCGACAAGCCGCATCCGCTGGCCGACAAGTTCGGCCTGGAGCGCTTTGACGGCCTGAAGTTCATGATCGAGGTTGGCCTGGTGTCGCAACGATAGGCGGGCACGCGATGTTGCCGATACCCTGCCCCTTCTGCGGTGTTCGCCCCGAGACCGAGTTCGTCTGCGCCGGCGAACTGCTGGCCCGGCGGCCGGCCGATCCCGATGCAGTGGGTGACGCCGCCTGGGCCGACTACATCGTCGGGCGCGCCAATACGCGCGGCGTGCATGCCGAGCGCTGGTGGCATGTGCGCGGTTGCGGCAGCTGGTTCGTATTGCGCCGCGATACCGTCTCGCACCAATTGCTGCCAGCCGACGCCGTTGCGCGGGAGGTGCCATGAGCACCGCAAGGCCACCCGAAGGTGCTGGGTACCGCAGCGCGCAGAGCGAAGCACCAACGACCGCCCCCGCGCGTCTCGCCACTGGCGGCGTGATCGATCGGGCGCGGCCCCTGGCATTCACGTTCGATGGCCGGCAATTGTCCGGTTATGCCGGGGACACGGTAGCGTCGGCGCTGCTGGCCAATGGGGTGCGGCTGGTCGGGCGCAGCTTCAAGCTGCACCGCCCGCGTGGCTTCTTCGGTGCCGGTTACGAGGATTCGGGCATCCTTGTCGACCGCCTGCAACCGAACCCGTGCGCCAACCTGCTCGCCACCACCCTGCCACTGGAAGCAGGCATGCAACTGACCAGCGTGAACAGCTGGCCCAGCGCGTCGTTCGACCTTGGGGCGCTGACCCAGGCGTTCTCGCGCCTGCTGCCGGCCGGTTTCTACTACAAGACCTTCATGCGCCCGGGATTCGACTGGTTCGAGCCGTCGATCCGCGCCCTGGCCGGCCTCGGCCGACTGCCGGGGCACGACGCTTGGCAGCCAGAGACCGAGAGCCGCTTCGGGCATTGCGATGTGCTGGTGGCCGGTGGCGGCCCGGCCGGCCTGGCGGCCGCCCTGGTCGCGGCCCGGTCGGGAGCGCGCGTGGTGCTGGCCGACGACGGTCTGCAGTTTGGTGGCCGCCTGAGCGGTGACGCAGCGCTGATCCAGGGCGCGCCGGCCACGCACTGGGTGGGCGAGGTGATCGAAGAACTGCGGGCCAGCGCCAACGTGCGGTTACTGGCGTGGTCGACCGTGTGGGGTTACCACGAACATAATCTGCTGACGGTGCTCGAGCGCGCCCCTGGCGATGCAAAGGGGCTCGACCTGCGCAGCTGGAAGATCCGCGCGGCACAGGTCGTGATCGCGTGCGGCGCGATCGAGCGGCCGATTGCGTTTGCCAACAACGACCGGCCCGGCATCATGCTGGCGTCGGCCGTGCGCACCTATGTCAATCACTATGCGGTGTTGCCGGGTCGCATGGCGGTCGTGTTCGCCAACACCGACTCGGCGTATGGGTGCGCGCGTGACCTGGTGCGCCGTGGCGCGCAGGTCCATCTGGTCGATCCGCGCCCGGCGCCGGACCGCGCCATACTCGAAGAAGCGCGCGCCATGGGGGTGCAATGCCATCTCGGCGCGCAGGTGCGCAAGGCCTTTGGCGGGCGGAAGGTGCACGCGGTGGAGATTGTTGGCGCAGCCGGGCAGGCGATGCGCCTGGAGTGCGACCTGGTGGCGAGTTCAGGGGGCTGGAATCCGGCGCTTCACCTGGCGTCGCAGAGCCGACTGGCGCGCATTGCATGGAACGATGGTCTGCACACCTTCACGGCGACACCAGCCTCGGGCGCGTTTCAGCTCGCGGGAGCGGCCAATGGCCGGTACGCGCTGTCACACTGCCTGACCGATGGCATGCGGGCCGGCACGGCGGCGGTGGCGGCGCTGGGCCGCAGCGCTGTGGCGATCACGCTGCCCAGCGTCGAGGACGAAGCCACCGCAGTGGGGCCACCGTTGTGGGCAGTGGCGCAGCGCTCCCGGCGCGACAAGGTGTTTGTCGATTTTTCCGGCGACGTGACCAGTGCCGATCTGGGGTTGGCGATCCGCGAGGGTTTCGACTCGATCGAACTCATCAAGCGCTACACCACGGCCGGGATGGGGGTGGACCAGGGCAAGACCGGAAACCTGAACGTGATCGGCGTGGTCGGCGCGTTGACCGGCGTCGCGCCGGGCGCGGTCGGCACCACCACGTTTCGCCCGCCGTTCGTTCCAATCGAGTTCGGCGCCATCGCCGGCGCGCGCTCGGGGGCACGGATGTTCCCGTGGCGCCATACCCCGTTGACCGAGTGGCATATTGCGCATGGTGCCGTCATGGTCGACGCCGGACTGCGCTGGCAGCGGCCGCTGTACTACGCGCAGGTCGAAGAAACCTTGCGCGAGGCCTCCATGCGGGAGGCGCTGGCGGTGCGCAACGCGGTCGGCGTGTACGACGGCACGCCATTGGGCAAGTTCCTCCTCAAGGGCCCTGGCGTGCCGGCCCTGCTCGACCTGCTGTATGTGAGCGACTTTGCCAGCCTGCAGCCCGGTCGCGGTCGTTACGGCGTGATGCTGAGCGACGACGGCCTGTGGCTGGACGACGGCGTGACGTTCCGGCTCGACGCCGCACATTGGCTGCTGCATTCGTCCACCGGTGCCGCTGAGCGCATACATCAGCACATCGAGACCGTGCTCAACGTGCACCGCCCGGATCTGGCCGTGGTGGTGATCCCGGTGACGTCGGCGTGGGCCAATGCAACCGTCTGCGGACCGATGGCGCGCGCGCTGCTGCAGGCGCTGCAACCCGACTTCGACGTCGGGGCCGCGGAGTTTCCGTTCATGTCGATGCGCGAAGGCCGGCTCGGAGCGGTACCGGTCCGCGTGTTCCGGGTCAGCTGGACCGGCGAGCTGAGCTTCGAGATCAATACCGCGCCGCGCCATGCATTGGCGCTGTGGGAGACCATCCTGCGTGTCGGCGCACAGTTCGGCATCGCGCCGGTGGGGTCGGAGGCCAGCCATATCCTGCGCGTCGAGGCCGGCTACATCTCCACCGGCCACGAGGTCGATGGCACCTCGGATGTGATCGACCTCGGCCTGGGCGCCATGGCTAGCACGACCAAACCGGACTTCATCGGCAGGCGCTCGATGTTGCTGCGCCGTAAGGTCGACCCGGTGCGCGCGGAGCTGGTCGGGTTTCTGCCCGTGGACCCTGCTTGTATGGTGCCAGAGGGGGCCCCGATCACGCCACGCGGCGAACGCGTCGATCAGGAGGGGTTTGTCAGCGCCGGTGTGCACAGCGTGGCCTTGCGGCGCTGCATCGCGCTGGGCCTGTTGCGCAACGGCCGCGCCCGCATCGGCGAGACGGTGCATGCGCGCGTCTACGAGCAAGTCCTTCCGATGGTCGTGGTGCCACCAGTGTTCTACGATGCCGATCGCAGGCGGGTGAAATCATGACCGGCACACGTTACCCTGTGGTTGTCTCGCGCGGCGAAACGCGCGCCAGATTCGAGGCCGTCGGCCAGCCCGATGCGCTGATGGCGGCCTTGCAAGCGGCAGGTCTCGTCGTGCCAGCGCGCGCCAACACCTGTGCGCATACCGGGTCGGCGCTGCGTGTCGATTGGCTCGGCCCGCGCCGCTGTGTGGTCAGCGCGCCGATGGACCAGGAGGATGCGCTCGACGAGCGCCTGCACAGCGCTTTCGCCGCCGTCGAACTGGCCGCCGTCTGCCGCACCAGCGACATGGTCGTCAGCTTCGAATTGGCTGGTCCGGGTGCGCCGGATTTGCTCGCCCAGGGCGGCGCGCTCGATTTTTCCGATGCCGCTTTCGCGGTCGGCAACGTGACCGGGACCGACCTCTGGGGCATCGCGGCAGTCGTCGAACGCAGTGCCGACGCACCTGGCAGCCTGCGCGTCACCGTGGACCGTTCCCTGGCCGGTTTTGTCGAAGGCTGGTTGCTGGTGGCCAACGGCCAGCCGTCCTCGCTCAGGCCCGGGGTGATGCGCACCGCGCACGGGCCGCAATCTGGCGCCGGGGAGGGCACTGAAGCATCAGCCCGGTGGGCCGCACCAAGTGCGACTTCCGTAGTGCGCAGCACGAAGGTACACCAATGAGCACCGCACGTCCGCCCGAACGGCCTCTGCACCGCAGCCCGCAGGCCGATAAATCAATCAGCGCGGCCGAGCCAGGCGCAATCGACGAGGTCCTGGTTCCACGCGAAGTGCTGCAGTCGCTGATGGCGCGCGCCGACGGCCCAGCGATCCGGCGTCTGTGCGGCCACGTCCTGGCCCTCGTCGCGAGTGGGGTCCTGGTCTGGGCCGCCAGCGGCAGTTGGCTGGTCTGGCCGGCGATGTTCCTGATGGGAGTGGTCTGGGTCCACCTGTTTGCGCTGCAGCACGAGTGTGCCCACGGGACTGCGTTTCGCACCCATCGGGCCAATGGCATCGTGGCGTGGGTGTGTGGCGCCCTGATCATGGTTCCCGAACTGCATTTCAAGTATGAGCACACCGACCACCACACCAACACCAACCTGCTGGGACGGGACTCGCAACTGATCCCGATGCCGGGGACGTACCTGGAATACCTGTGGTACCTGACCGGCTTGCCCTACTGGTGGAGCAACGCTATCGGCCTGCTGCGCCGCGCGGCCGGACGGCTGACGGCGGAGGAGATCAGGTTCATCCGGGGATCGGCACGCGGCAAAGTGGTGTTGGAGTCGCGCGTGCTGGCGGCCGGTTATGCCTGCGCCACTGTTGCAATTGCAGCCGGGTGGCAGCCGTTGCTGACGTACTGGGTAATTCCGTTGCTGCTCGGGCAGCCGGTGATGCGGTTCATCCGCATGACGGAGCATGTAGGCTGCGCCCATGTGCCCGATCCGACGCGCAATACCCGCAGCACGCGGGTGGCCTGGCCATGGCAGTTTCTGGCCTGGAACATGAACTTCCACGGTGAGCACCACCTCGCCCCACGGGTTCCCTTCCACAGCTTGCCACGCTTGAGCCAGCTGGTCGCCGGCAGGATTGCCCTGCGCGACGGTTACTGGGGCGCGCACCGCGAGATTCTGGGCCGGCTGCGCACCGAGCGCGGGCGTGTTGCGTAACCTGGCGCGTGCGCGCCGAACGCTTGAGGGTATTTACGCATTGCGCGACGAAGCAGGTGGAGCCAAATTGAGGGGCAGGCACCACCCATGTGCAGGGGCCGATATTGGTGCGCAAACGCGATGCGCAAGAGGCAAGGGCGCACTGTTCGTCGGTGCGGGTGTGATGGCAGTGGCGTTGCCGCTGGCACGCGTTTTGCAATCGTTTGGTCTGGTCCGGGCAACCGGTGTGTTTTTTACAGGAGTGAGGCATGAAACTATTGGGCAAATTGCTGGGTGTACTGGCCTTGTCGGGCGCAGTGATCGCTTTTTCGCAGCCGGCGTTCGCGCAGGACAATTTGGTCGACACGATCAAGAAACGCGGCAAACTGCAGGTCGGCTTCGCCACCTTCGTTCCCTGGGCGATGCGCGACAAGGAGGGCAAGTGGGTTGGTTTCGAGATCGATGTGTCGACCAAGTTTGCCAAGGACATGGGCGTGGAGATCGACCTGATTCCGACCGCCTGGGACGCCATCATCCCGTCGCTGATCGCCGGCAAGTTCGACGTGATCATCGGCGGCATGACCGTCACCGCGCCGCGCAAGGAGCAGATCGACTTCACCGAACCGTATTCGAACTCGGGCCTCGGGGTCTCGGCGAACAAGCAGCTCGCGTCCAAGCTGAAGTGGCCGGAAGGGTACAACGACACCAGCGTGACGTTCGCCTGCCGGCGCGGCTCCACGCCGTGTATCTACATCCAAAAGACCTTTCCCAAGGCGACACTGCGCCAGTTCGACGACCAGGGCGTCGGTTTCCAGGAGGTGATCAACGGGAACGCCCACGCCTGGATCGGCAGCGAGCCGCTGCCGACGTTCAAGGTGCAGCAGAACCCGGACAAGCTGTTCAAGGCCAACTCCGAGATATTTGAAGGTGGCTTCGAGGGCATGGGCATCAAGAAGGGAAACCCGGCCACGGTGAAGTTCTTCAACGAATGGATCGGCAAGAATCAGGCCTGGCTCAAGGAGCGCCACACGTACTGGTTCAAAGGGCAGGAGTGGACCACTCTGGTGCCGGCCTCCTGATGTCGCACTTGCGGCGGGGTGGAGCGGTCGGATGACAGACAAACCGTCCCCGGTCAGCGTCGACATAGACATCCACGCGCCGGGGCCGCAGTTCGGGCACATTCGGGTTCCGCACTCGAGCCACGAAAGCGCGTATGGGTGGATTGCGATTCCGATCGCCGTCCTCGGCAGCGGAGACGGCCCGAGCGTTCTGCTCACGGCCGGCAACCACGGCGACGAGTACGAGGGCCAGATCGCGCTGCTCAAACTGATGCGCGAGCTCGCGCCGGCATCGGTACGCGGCCGGGTGATCATCGTCCCGCGCCTGAATCTTCCGGCCGCCGCCGCCGGGCGGCGCACGTCGCCGATCGACGACGGCAACCTGAACCGGCTGTTCCCCGGCGATCCGCAAGGGGCGACCACAGCGCAGATTGCACACTTCGTGGATAACGTGCTGCTGGCTGGCACGCAGGTCAGCGTCGACCTGCACTCGGGTGGGTCGTCGCTGGAATACCTGCCATGTGTCTATACCACCGTGCCCGAAGACGCGGCGCTGCGGGAACGCCAACGCGCGGCACTTGAAGCGTTCGCCGCCCCCGTGACGCTGACGGTCGCCAAGGCCGGCTCCAATCGGACCCTCTCCTGGGCCGCGCGGCAGCGCGGGCACCTGCATTTCGCCACCGAACTCGGTGGCGGTGGCAGCACACGCCCCGCGACCCAGGCGATTGCCGACCAGGGCGTACGCCGCCTGCTGGCGCATCTGGGCATGATCAGCGCCGACCAGCCACCCGCACAGCCATCGCGCATGATGCATGTGACCGGGCCGTCCCAATACCTGCACGCGCCAGTGCGCGGACTGTTTGAGCCGCTGTTCGAACTAGGCGACGCGGTCTCGCGTGGCGGCCTGGCCGGGCGCATCCATTTTCCCGAAGAGCCCGAGCGCGCGCCGCGTGAGGTGCTGTTCGGCGACGGCGGTGTGGTGGTGTGCCGCCGCGTGCCCAGCCAGGTGGCTCCGGGCGACTGCCTGCTGCACCTTGCCTCGGACGTTTGACCGGGCGCCCTGTTGCGCACGGGCCAACCCGCCGCACCGTGAGTGCACTCTGTGCAGGACTGCAAGGCCCAACAATGTCCGCAGTCAGGGCGTTGGCAGAATTCAAACGACCGTTCACGCGTTCAAGCCGACTCGAGGTAACTGTGGAAAAGGCCGACGTGCACAAATGCGTCATCAGCTGAATCGGGCCACAGGTGCCGGGTGTCGAAGCGCACGTCGTAGGTCACCTCTTTGTCGGCGTCCAGTTCATGCGCGTGGGCATCGGGCAACGGATAGGCGGGAGACACGCCCACCACCACGCCGACTTTGCCGCGCACGTAGGCCGGCATGCGAACGTGCCCCGGCACTAGCGCGGTGCTGACACGGACCCGGTCGCCAACCGCGAACGGAACCCTGCTGGCGACATTGCCGCGCCCGGGAGCGCTGGGAAGCGCCAGCGGAAAGTGGCCCTGGGCACGTTGGTCGAGCTCTTCGCGGGTCAGCAAGCCTTTTTCGACGCATAGGGTGGCCAGGCTGGTCAGAGTGCGTTCGTAGTACCCGGCCAACAGGTAGTGCCGCGGCTCCATGCGTTCGATCGCATGGCGGTACTCGTCCATGTTGTAGATGCCCTTGCGCACCGCCAGTGAATACATGGCGTTCACCCTTTGCTCCCAGGGTGCGTGAAACGCAGGTGCATGGGTGGTGTAGCGCACCGGTCCGAAACCCTGTTTGCCGCCGAGATCGTGCATTCCGTCCATGGTGGGTCGTTTGAACTCCGTGCTTGTTGGTGGCGCGTGGCAGCGCGTCAAAGGCGCGCCACGCCGATCATCGAATCGCGCGTGACAAGAGCGGACAGCTGTTCCTCCGGCCAGCCCCGGGTTTCGGGCGGTTGTTCGGGTATCACGATGTAGCGGGTGTCGGTCGTGGTGTCCCACACGCGGATTTCGGTTTGGGCGGGGAGCTCCAGGCCCATTTCGCGCAGCACGGTGCGCGACTGGCGCACCACCCGGGCACGGTATTCGAGATCCTTGTACCAGTCGGGCGGCAGGCCGATGACCGTGAAGGCCGTGCACGAGCACAGGCTGCAGCAGATCACGTTGTGCACGGTCGGCGTGTTCTCCAGTGCCACCAGGTGCTGGTGGTGCGCCGGCATCGGGATCCCGAGCTCCAGCACGGCGGCACGGCCGTTGGCCAGCAGGCGCTGACGGTAGGCGGGATCAGTCCAGGCCTTGGCCACGACACGCGCTCCGTTGTCGGGATCCCAATGGTCCTGGATGAGTTGCTTCTGCTCGTCGATGAACTGGGCCGGCTGCATGCCGCGCGCGTCCAGTGCGGCTTCGATTGCAGCAGCCCGGTTTTCGACCGATGCCACTGCAGCTTGCGCGGGGCCTTGCTCATTCATGGTGGGTTCTCCTGGCGGGTCGTCCAGCCAGCCAAAGATGGTGTTGGCGAGGCCTCCAATTTATACTGAAACTGCGGACTGCACAAACACCGCGCCTGCGGGTGCTTCGGGGATCGCGCGAGGGAGAGGTGGAGATGGCACGCTCCTTTCTCGCGCCTGGCCACACATCGAGGACGACCATGACAGACACCATGCACTACCACGCCGACACCCGGCAATTGCAGGACCAGTTTGATTCCCGCAGGCTGGCCGATCGTGTTGCCGAGGTGCATGTCCGCGCTGCGTTCACCGAGGCCGACTGCGACTTCATCGCCCGCCAGCGCATGGTCTTCGTTGCCACGGCCGACGCCGAAGGCCACCCTGAATGCTCGTACAAGGGGGGTGATCCCGGCTTCGTGCGGGTGCTCGACCGGCACACACTGGTGATGCCGAGCTACAACGGCAACGGCATGTTCCTGAGTGCCGGCAACATCCTTGCCAACGCGCAGGTCGGACTGTTGTTCATCGATTTCGAGCAGCCGCAGCGCTTGCGCGTGAATGGTACGGCAAGGGTCGGTGCCAATGATCCGCTGCTGGCCGAATTCCCAGGCGCCGAACTGGTGGTGCGCATCGCCGTGCGGCACGTCTTCGGCAACTGTCCGCGCTACGTTCCGCACATGCGGTTTGTCCAGGCGTCGGCGCATGTGCCGCGTGCCGGACAGACGGTGCCGATTGCGGAATGGAAGACCCGGCCCGTGTGGCGCGAAGTGCTGCCTGGCGACGATCCGGCCCTGCGCAACGACTCCGACGGCACGCAGCCCGAGGCCGGCTGAACTGGCACCTGGTCGGATGCGCATCAGAGCGTGCTTGGGGCGGCCCGGCGCGGCGCTCATCAGGAACACCTCCGTGCTGCGCACTGCGGTGCGAGCTAGTCTGGGGCGGCCCGGCGCGGCGCTCATGATGCAACCCGCACATCCTCGCGGATCATGTCGGCGGCCTTCTCCGCGATCATGATCACCGGCAGGTTGGTATTGCCGGAAACCAGCGTGGGCATCACTGAAGCATCGACCACCCGCAGGCCGGCCACGCCACGCACACGCAGCCGCGGGTCAACCACGGCGTCGGCATCGGTGCCCATGCGGCAGGTGCCCACGGGGTGGTAGCCGGAGCTGCCGTGTGCGCGCGCGGCAGCCATCAAAGCGTCGTCGTCCTGCGCGTCCGCGCCCGGCTGCAGTTCCCGGGCGACGTAGGGTGCCAGCGCAGGAGTGGCCGCCAGCGCGCGGGTCAGGCGTGCGCCGGCGACCATCATGCGGCGGTCGTAGTCACTCGACAAGTAGTTGGGTTGCATCGCGGGGGCGGCCATCGGGTCGGCACAACGAATGCGCACGAAACCGCGGCTGCTCGGACGCAGCGGGTAGTACAACAACGTGAACCCTGAAAAAGGATGAACGCGCTCCCCGCGCCCGGGCGAACTCACCATCGACAAGGTGACCTGTGTATCGGCGCCGCCCGATTCCGGCAGAACCCGGGTGACGACTCCTGCAAGGAAGGCACCAGTGGCCATGGGGCCGCGGCGCCGGAGCAGGTAATCCATGCCCGTCAGCATTCGGCTCCAGGGCGTGTGCAAGCGGTCGTTGGCGGTCACCGGGCGGGTGCAGCGGTAGAGAAAACGCAGGCACAGATGGTCCTGCAGGTTCTCCCCCACGCCAGGGGAGGCATGCAGCACCGGCACACCGTGCTGGTGCAGCAGCGCAGGCGGGCCGATACCCGACAACTGCAACAGCTGCGGCGACTGCAGCGCACCCGCTGAGAGGATCACCTCGCGGCTGGCCGAGACGCTGTGGTCCTGCGCGTTCGCTCGGTAGCGCAGGCCGGACGCGCGCCGGCCGTCGAAACTGACCGCGCTGACATGGGCGCCGGTGATCACCTTCAGGTTGGGGCGCGAAAGCGCCGGGCGCAGATACGCCACGGCAGCCGAGCAGCGCCGGGCGTTGCGCAGCGTCAGCTGCAGCGGACCGGCACCCTCCGCGCTGGCTCCGTTGAGGTCGTCATTGCGGGCGATGCCGAGTTCACCCGCCGCCCGGATGAATGCGTCGACCAGCTCGTGGCGTTCGGGGATATCGGACACCGACAAAGGGCCGCGGTCGCCGTGCCAGGCGCTGCCACCGTGGGCGTGGGTTTCGGAGCGGATGAAATACGGCAACGTCTCGCGCGCACTCCAGCCGGTCGCGCCCATCGAGGCCCACATGTCGTAATCGCGCGCCTGCCCGCGGATCGCGATCAGCCCGTTGATCGAACTCGAACCGCCGAGCACGCGCCCGCGCGGCCAGTACACGCGCCGCCCGTCCAGGTGTGCCTGTGGTTCGGTCTCGAAGCGCCAGTTCAGCATTGGGTGGGCGTTGGTTCTGGCGTAGCCGATCGGCACATGGATCCAGGGCGAGGTATCTCGTGGGCCGGCTTCGAGCAGCAGCACCCGGTGCCGACCGTCTTCGCTCAGGCGATTGGCCAGTACGCAGCCGGCGGAACCAGCACCAACAATAACGAAGTCGCAGTCGGTCATGGGTGGGCCCAACGGTTGGCCTGACAGCGACTCGGCGCACTGTCGGGATTGACAGGTTTCACGCTAGTGTACGCATCGCCCGCGTGCTGGCAGTCGGCCTTGCCTTGCTGGTGTGCGACGAGCCGGTGTCGTCCCTCGGCCTGTTGATCCAGGCGCTGTGCTCAACCTGTTCATGGAATTGCGTTCGGCACCACGCCTGCGCATGATCGCGCCCGGTCGAATGGTTGCCTCCCAGCTCAATGATGGGCGGTGACCGTGGTGCATCGGAGCCTTCGAGATTGTGGTAGATTTACTCCGAGGCAACTAAATTGCATGTGGCCGGCATATCCAGGGCCTGCGGTATGGTGCCAATAGACTGTCTCCGAGCCCATTCGCTTCCAATTTGCACGCCGATCGGCGGCATCGCACGACAAGGAGATCCCGGCCATGGCCAAGCACCCGTTCCCCGATGGCGCCGTCGACTGGTCGGGCGACAACCCCGGCATCTATCTCAAGGACTCTGCCGACGGTCCGTTCAAATCGCTGATGGTCTGGTTCAGGATCGCGTGGTCGCCCTACGGCAAAGGCCACGTGGTGGTGCTGTTCGAAGACCCGGCCAGCAGCGCCGGCTGGCCGGCTGTGGCGAACTTCTGTGTGTCGGACAACGAGCCGCTGGCGCGTTACCTGGTCGAAAATTTCTGCAAGCGGTTCGGTGTCTTCCGGGACGCCAAGGCGTTCGAGCCCTTGCAGTACCTGACGATGAGCGCGCACGCTGCCGGCGGCGACAACCTCAATTCCAGCGCGATTTCGGTCACGGCGCCCGGCCTGCAACTCGAGTTGTTGTGGGACAAGCTGGGGCAGCCGTTTGCGGCAGACGTGCTGCCAGACATGTCGGCCACCGGGAAGCACGAGATGTACAGCGTGTTCGTCGAAAGTGCCGAGGCGTCCATCAGCGTGAATGGCAGGCGCCTGCCCGGCCGTCCGTTTCCAAGGCCGTTCATGGGGCGCACCGCAAGCTCGGCATTCCTGGCGTTTTCGGAAACATGGATCAAGGGCTGATCAACGCTCTGAGCGCGAGCCAGGCCGCCGCGGCGATTCGCGCCGGTTCGCTCGGCTGCGAAACGCTGATGCAATCCAGCCTGGCGCGGATCGCCGAGCGTGAGCCTGCAGTGGGCGCCTGGCAGCACCTGGATACCGATGGCGCGCTGGAGCGCGCGCGCGAGGCGGACCGGCAGGCACCGCGCGGGCCGCTGCACGGCATTCCGATCGGCGTCAAGGACATCATGGACACGGCGGATATGCCGACCACCCTGGGCTCGCCAATTTATGCCCGGCGCCAACCTTCTTGGGACGCGGCATGTGTTGCCGCATTGCGCGCGGCCGGCGCGATCGTCGTTGGCAAGACGGTCAGTACGGAGTTCGCCTATTTTCAGCCGGGCAAGACGCGCAATCCGCACAACCTGCTGCACACGCCTGGCGGCTCCTCCAGCGGGTCCGCAGCGGCCGTCGCCGACCGGATGGTGCCGCTGGCCCTGGGTTCGCAGACGGCAGCGTCGGTGACCCGGCCCGCCGCCTTTTGCGGCGTGTACGGCTACAAGGCCAGCCACGGCGAATTCAGCCTGTCGGGGATCCGGCCGTTCGCGGAGTCGCTCGATTCGCTCGGCTTGCTGGCGCGTTCGGTCGATGACATCATGCTGTTTCGCTCCGTCTTGTTGGGCCGGTCACCGACGCAGCCCCCGCCAGCACGCACGGTACCGCCGCGCCTGGCGGTTTGCCGCACCGCGCAGTGGTCCCTGGCGCAACCGCAGGTGCGACAAGCCGTGCAGAACTTCGCCGACTCCTGCCGCCGCGCTGGGGCGAATGTCACCGAGCTGGACCTGCCGGAGCAGTTTGCAGACCTGATCGACGCCCAGAAGACCATCATGGCCTACGAGGCGGCGCACAACTACGTGTTCGAGACGACACGCCACTCCGCGCAGCTCAGCCCGGCGTTTCGTGCCCTGACCGAGGCTGGCAGCAAGGTGGGCCGCGACGACTACGCCCGCGCCAGGCGTTCGGTGGTTCTGGCCAACCGCGTGTTGCGCGGCATCACGGCGGGCGTCGATGCCTGGATCACCCCCGCGGCTATCGGTGAGGCACCGCTGGCCACCTCCGGCACGGGCGACCCGCTGATGAGCCGCATGTGGACGGCGCTCAAAGGCCCGAGCCTGTGCGTGCCGGTCGGCCGCGGCGCGCTCGGTTTGCCGGTCGCGATCCAGTTGGTGGCCCTGACCGGGGCCGACGACCACCTGCTGCAGGTGGGCCAATGGGCCCAATATATTTTGGAGAATGCATGACGAGTATCACCACCGACTACCAAGTGTTTGAAGCGGGCAACGTGGCCCTGCAGTCCGGCTTGACCTATCGCAGCGCGAAGCTGGCCTACAAGACCTACGGCACGCTGAACGAACAGCGCAACAATGCGATCGTTTATTGCACCTCGTTCTCCGCCCACCACACCGACATCGAATTCATGATTGCGCCGGGCGCGGCGCTCGACCCGACCAAGTACTTCATCATCATCCCGAACATGTTCGGCAACGGTCTGTCGTCCTCTCCGTCGAACACACCGTCGCCCTACGACAAGAGCCGCTATCCCCACTTCACGGCGCATGACAACGTGGCGGTGCAGCACCAGCTCGTCACACAGGTGTTTGGCATCTCCACGCTGCAACTCGTCTACGGCTGGTCCATGGGGGGCATCCAGGCCTACCAATGGGCGGCCCAGTACCCTGAGATGGTGCGACGCATTGGCGTGTCGTGCGGTGCAGCCCGCTGCTCGCCGCACAACTTCGTTTTTCTGGAGGGCGTCAAGGCGGCGTTGACTGCGGACGCCAGTTTCCAGGATGGCTGGTTTGTCGCCAAGCCCGAGCGCGGCCTGCGCGCGATGGGTCGGGTCTATGCGGGCTGGGCGCTGTCGCAGGCGTTCTACCGCGATGCCATGTGGCGGGACATCGGATTCTCGTCGCTGGAAGACTTCCTGGTGATGTCCTGGGAGGGCAATTTCCTGCGCCGCGACGCGAACAACCTGCTGGCCCACATGTGGACTTGGCAACACGCCGACATCAGCGACAACGCCCTCTACCAGCGCGATTTCGCCAAGGCGCTGTCTTCCATCACCGCCCGCGCGCTGATCATGCCCAGCGAAACCGATCTGTATTTCACGGTCGAGGACAACCGACGCGAGGTGGCGCTGATGCAAAACGCCGAGCTCGCCCCGATTCCCACCAACTGGGGCCATCGCGGCGGCAACCCGGCCGGTAACCCGATCGATGCAAAATTCCTGAACCACAACCTGAGCCGGTTGTTGGCAACCTGAGGAGATGCAAACCATGAACGACAGCCTGCGCCCGGCAAACCGGGTCTACAGTGGCTACCACAAGCCCAAGGATCGGCCGGTCGACGAAGAACTTGCAAGGGTCGGTCCAGGCACCCCGGGGGGCGAATACCTGCGCCGTTTCTGGCACCCGATCATGATGACGTCGCGGCTGACAGACAAGCCGATGGCGATCCGCATACTCGGTGAAGACCTGGTGTTGTACCGGGATCTGGCCGGTGACATCGGGCTGGTGTTCAAGCATTGCAGCCACCGCGGCATGTCGTTGGAGTACGGCATCGTCGTCGAGCACGGTATCCGCTGTGCCTACCATGGCTGGTGCTTCAACCACGACGGTCGCATCCTCGACACGCCTGGCGAAGCACCGGGCAGCCCGATCAAGGAGCGGCTGTTTCACGGTGCCTACCCAGTGGTGGAGTACAAGGGCCTTGTGTTTGCCTATTTCGGGCCTCCCGAGCGGCAGCCGGCTTTCCCCAAGCTGGACATGATGGACCTGCCGGGCAACGAGATGGTGCCGTGGCAGATCCACTCGCCCTGCAACTGGCTGCAGGTGAGCGAGAACTCGATGGACCCTTACCACACGCCGTTCCTGCACACCCGCATGTCGGGCGTGCAGTTCGAGGAGGTATGGGGAGAACTGCCGATCGTCGACTACCACGAGCGGGACGTCGGCTTTTTCTACACCAATGCGCGGCGCAGCGGCGACAACATCTGGGTGCGCATACACGACCACCTGCTGCCTAACTTTTCGCAGAACGGCGCGTTGTACGAAAAGGGCGAGGACGTGCGTTATTTCGGCCGCTCGAGCCTGACGCGCTGGGTGGTTCCCATCGACGACACCAACGCCTATGTGGTTGCCTGGCGCAACCTCAACACCATGGACGACCCCGAAGGGCGCTCGAAACGCGACCAGATCGGCTGGGAGTCGGTGGACTTTTATGGCCAGAACGCCGATCGGCCGTACAACCTGCGCCAGTCCAACCCGGGAGACTGGGATGCGTGGGTCAGCCAGGGACCGATCAACAGCCACCAGCGCGAGATACTCGGTGGCACCGACCAGGGCGTGCGCCTGCTGCGCAATGCGCTGCGCAAGGGTGTACGCAACCTGCAGCAGGGGATCGAACCGTTGGCGCCGCAACCTGGAGACAAGGCGTTCGTGTCGACCTTTGCCGGCGATACCATCCTTCGGATACCCAAAGGGTCGGGGGATGATCGGGCCTTGATCCTGGAAGTGTCGCGAAAGATTGCCGAAGCCTATGTCCGCTTCCAGCAACTGCCCGATGCCGAGCGCCGCGCGGCGATCGAGCGCGAACTGGGGCCATTGAACGTGGCCTGAATCGGCGCCGGGCTGGGGTGTCACCCCTGCCGCGCCACGGTGGCCAGTGCCAACCACCCGGGCAGGCTCCGATCCAACTTGCCCTGACGGTTCACGGCGTCAAGGCAGCGACGGCCCGCGTTCAGATCATCTTCAGGTAACGCTGCTTTTCCCAATCAGTCACATGCACCGAATAAGCATGCCATTCGGCGCGTTTGTACTCCAGCCAGGCAGACGCCATCTTTTCGCCCATGACGGATTCCCCCAGCGGGTCGGCTTCGAAGGCGTCAAGGGCCTGCTCCAGCGTCGCTGGCAGACGCGACACGCCAATGGCGCCGAGCTCCGACTGGGTTTTGAGGTACATGTTCTCCAGGTGCGGCGCGCCCGGGTCGAACCGCTCACGCACGCCCTCCAGGCCGGCGGCGACGGTCATGGCCAGTCCCAGATACGGGTTGCAGGCGGCGTCGGGCAAACGCAGTTCGACGCGGCCGCCACCGAGCGGGATACGTACGGTGTTGGTTCGGTTATTGCCACCGTAACTCACGAAGATAGGTGCCCAGGTGAAGCCCGGCATGGCACCTTTGGGCACGAGGCGTTTGTAGCTGTTGACGGTAGGTGCCACCACTGCGCAAATCGCCGGCAGGTGTCTCAGTATGCCGGCGATGAAATGGTAGCCCAGGCCGGACAGGCTGCAGCCACGTGGGTCGTCACCGCTCTCGAACAGGTTGCGCTTGTCCTGCAGGTCGAACAAGGAGATGTTGAAGTGCGCGCCGCTGCCGGCCCGGTCGGCGTAGGGCTTGGGCATGAAGCTCGCAAAGGCTCCGTGGCGCCGCGCGATCTCGTCGGCCATCAGGCGGAAGAACACCATGCGGTCAGCGACCGTGCGGGCATCGAAGTACTTGAAGTCGATCTCGAACTGGCCGATGCCGTCTTCATGGTCGAACGAATACACGCCCCAGCCGAGCTGGTTCATGGCGTCCACCAGTTCACCCAGCCAGGGCAGGTTCTCGATCAACCGGGCTACGTCGTAGGCTGGTTTGGCCAGGTTGCCTCGCGCGTTGAAGGGCTGGTAAGCGCCGCCGGCCTCATCCTGGAGCACGTAGAACTCGGCCTCGATACCGGCATTGACGCCAAACCCCATCGATGCCGCGTTTGCCAGTACCCGGCCCAGTATGTTGCGGCTGCATGGCTCGAACGGCTTGCCTTCGCACCACAAATCGCTGGCGAACCAGGCGGTATCCGGCCGCCACGGCAGGATGGTGCAGGACGCCGGATCAGGGTGAGCCGAAATCTCTTCGTCGCTGACATCCTGCGGCACACCGTCTACCGCTGCACCGGTACACAGTTCGGAGCCGCCAAGCATTCGGTGGTAGTGCGCCGTTGGCACCACCTTGGACTTGGAAACGCCGTGCATGTCAACGTAGGTGGGCAAGAGGTATTTGACGCCCTGCTTTTCGAGCCTGTTGGCGAGCGCATCGGGACTGGTTGTTGAGCTCATAGGCGACTACCCTTGTGCATTGCGCTGCCATCCGGGACTTCGCCGGGTGTGAAGGATGGGGTAGCTGCGCCATGAGCCAGTGATGAGTGTTTCATGTCAGGAATAAATAGTGACGGATCAGTGTACTGCAGAAGCGTCGACAGCCGTCGATGGCTCCAAGATGCGGCCACACCGGGGATCAGCGCTCGGGGAATCCCAAAGGCACCCAACGTCCAGTGCGGGACGATTCGAGCGCTGCGTCCAGCACAGCCTGCGCACTGGCCCCATCCTGCAGCGAAGGTGTTGTCGGCCTGCCACGTTCAATCGCGGTTATGAACTGCGGTACCATGGGGCAAATAGTCGCCTGGCCGGTGCGTTCGAGCCGGTCCTGTGACAGCGCCGCCGCGCTGGGCCGTGTGGCAATGACCACCGGCGCGAACAAGTCGGAACCGCACGCCGAGCGCAGTTCACCGAGATGCCAGGCGTCGCCGGTGCGCGTCTGGCGCATCGCCAAGGCACCCTGTTCGCCGTAGACCTCCAGACTGTGCTCGTTCAGGCCGCGGGCGACCCGGCTTACAGTGATGGCCACACTGGCGCCAGATTGCAGTGTTGCGGCTCGTCCGTATCCGAGTCCGATGATGCCTACGGTGTATTGTCTGGTAGCCATGGCAGGGGTGTTGGATGGTGTTGTTGGCGCAGTCACGGCGCTGCAACCTTGATGCCACGTTGCGTGCAGGCCTGGCGCAGGGCGGCTGCAAACTGCAGCGCACCGGGCTGGTCACCGTGCAGGCACACGGTGCCGGCCGACACGGCAATCAACTTGCCGGCGTAGCTCTGCACCTGCCCACGCTCCACCATGCCAATGGCCCGCGCGATAGCGGTTGCCTCGTCGTCGACCATGGCGCCGGGCAGGGAGCGGGGCCGCAGTGTGCCGTTGTCCTCATAGGCGCGGTCGGCAAAGACCTCCTGGACCACGCCCAGGCCGAGTTGTCTGCCGGCTGCCACCATCTTGCTGCCGGCGAGCGCGTACAACATCACATGGCCACCGAGGTCTTTGACAGCGCGCGCCATGGCCCCAGACAGGGCCTCGTCGGTGGCGGCCATGTTGTACAGGGCGCCATGGCACTTGACATGGTGCAAGGGTGCGCCGGCAGCGTGGGCAAAGGCTGCCACTGCCCCGGCCTGGTACAGGACGAGGTCGTACATCTCCTGCGCCGAAATCTGCATGGCACGCCGCCCGAAGCCAACCAGGTCCGGCAGCGATGGGTGTGCACCTACTGCCACGTTGGCGGTGACGGCCAGCGCGACGGTCTTGCGAATCGTCGCCGGATCGCCGCCGTGGAAGCCGCAGGCGATGTTGGCCGAGGTGATGAAGGGCATTACGGCAGCGTCGTTGCCCATGGTCCAGGCGCCATAACTCTCGCCCATATCGCAATTGACGTCTACGGTGAGTTGCGCCATAAAAGGTACTCCATCATTTGCCCGCAGTACTGGCGTTGAACTTGAAGTTGATCGCCTGCAGCGCGACATGCTGGGCGCGGTGCGCTGCCTGCGCCAGCGCCCTTGCCTCCACCAGAGTGCAGCGCGCAAAACGCACCTCCAGACCAGGCCGCAGCTGCGCAAGGCGGGCGATGTCGGCACTGGCGACCTCGGCAATTTTGGCATAACCACCGGTGGTCTGGTGGTCAGCCATCAGAACGATCGGCGAGCCGTCGGCCGGCACCTGCACTGTGCCCAAGGCCGTCGGCTCGGAGAGGATGTCACCGGGCTGCGCCCGGTCCAGCCGGGCACCCAGCATGCGGTAGCCCATGCGGTTGGACTGGGGCGAGATGCGGTAGGTGCCGGCCTCGAATGCCGAGAGCGCCTCGGGTGTAAAAAGATGCCGATGGTGGCCGTCGACGCAGCGAACGACCGTGGCCTCGTCGCGTGGCAGGCTACGCGGCGCTACCGACCAACGTACCGATTGCAATGGAGATGGCGTGGTGGTGGCCGCATGATCGCTGACCAACAGGTCGAACCGTGCATGCGCCAATGCGCGTGCGTCAGGCGCCAGCGGCAGCCAATCGCCCTTTTGCAACGCCCGCCCCTCGAAGCCTCCCATCGCTGCGGCAAGGTAGGTGCAGCGGCTGCCCAGTGTCGGCGCTACGTCGATGCCACCCGCCATGGCCAGGTAGGCGCGAAAACCATGCTGCGCCTGGCTGATCGACAGCCGGGCACCGGCGGACAGGAGTACCGGTCGGTTGAGCGGGCAGGGCAGGTCCCGGCCATTCGACATGACCCGGGTGGAGAGTTGCGCGCCGGCCAGGGCCACCAGTGTGTCCTCCAGAAACAACAAGGTCGGCCCGCGCAGCGTGATTTCCAACGCCGCCAGGCCTGGCTCATTGCCGACGAGCGCGTTCGCAAGTTGCAGCGACTCGCAGTCCATCGCACCGCCGGACACCACGCCCACATGTTGCCAGCCGTGGCGTCCGCAGTCCTGGACCGTGGTCAGCATTCCGGGGCGCTCAACAAGCACCGACGAGGTGCTGCCCTGCGGGCTCATGCGGTGCCCTCTTCGCGCGCCAGTGACGCGAATCGATCACGGTCGATCCGCTCAAAGCGGACCTGATCACCAGGCTCGAACAGACTGGGCTGTTCGCGCCTGGCATCAAAAAGCCGCAAGGGCGTTTGGCCAACCACGCTCCAGCCGCCCGGTATTTCGAACGGATAGACAACACATTGGGCATTGGCGATGGCGACCGCGCCGCACGGCATCTTGACCCGGGGGGCTGAACGCCGTGGCACGGACAAGCTGGGCGCCAAGCCGCCCAGGTAGGGATGACCAGGCGCGAAACCCACCATCAAGACCTGAAACTCACTCAAGAGGTGCCGCTGGATGACCTCGTCCACGGTCAGACCCGTGCGTTGGCTGATGTCGTCCAGGTCAAGCCCGAACCCGGCGTCGTAACAGATCGGGATATGTACCTGCTTCTGCTTGTGGGATCGCGCGGTGGCCAATGCGTCGTCCACGCACTGGGCCAGCAACAGGCGCACCGGCTCGATGGGGTCGCCAAATCCGAGCGCAACCGGATCAACATGGACTGCCAGCGACGCCAGCGCCGGAACCACGTCCCGCACCCAGGGTGGGTGCCGGTTCCTGATCGCCTGCGCCAGCCGCTGGATCCGGAAATTGGTCACCAGATCGAGGTGGTCGGCGAATTCCACCAGCACCGCGGCGTCCCCGAGAGCCAGCAGCGTGGGCTGTTTTTGCCCGGGCGTGGTCACACTGATGTCTGACTGAGAGGTGTACCAATGCAGTGGCGCGGGCGAGCTCGGGGGGTCAACCCGGACGGTGGTCAGACACGCCCATGCGGCGCTCCAGCTTGCGTACCAGGAACGACACGATCACGATCAGCACCAGGTACTCCAGGATCAGGAAGGTGTAGATCTCCAGCGGCCGGTATTCGGTCACCACCAGTTCATTCGCCTTGCGGGTGAGTTCTGTGAGGCCGATGATCGACACCAGCGACGATGTCTTGAGCATGTAGACGAACTGGTTGCCCAGTGGTGGCAGGATGCGTCTTATTGCCTGCGGCAGGATCACGAATCGCATCTTGTCGAACCACGTCAGTCCAATCGACTCGGAGGCTTCGTGCTGACCGCGGTCGATCGACTGGATGCCGGCTCGAAAGATCTCGGCCTCGAAGGCGCTGTCGCACAGCGCCAGTGCAACAACGCCGGCCGCGAACACGCCAAGCTCGATGCCCAACACCACGGGCAAGCCGTAGTACACCCACAACACCATCACCAGCATCGGGATCGAGCGAAAGGCTTCGACATAGACGCGTCCGACGGCGCGCATAGCCCGGTTCCTGGAGAGGGACAGCAACGACACCAGCAGCCCGGTGACCACCGAGAGCAAAATGGCGCAGGCTGCCAGCAGCACCGTCCAGCCAAGCCCGGACAGCAGGAACTTGAGGTTGGTCTGCCCCTTGGGGGTCCAGGGCGACACCACGAACCAGCCCCAGGTGTAGGCGGTGCCGCAGCCGGTGGTGAGCAGGGCCGCCAGGATGGCGATGGTGATGAGACGTTTCGACATGTCAGTGCGTCAGGATTTGCTTGAGGAACTGCTGGCAGCGGTCAGTTGCGGGGTTGCTGAAAAAGGTAGCCGGCGGCGCGGTCTCGACGACTTCACCCTTGTCCATGAACACCATGGAATCGGCAACCCGCTTGGCAAACCCCATCTCATGCGTCACCACCATCATGGTCATGCCGTCCTGCGCGAGTTTTTCCATCACATCGAGTACTTCGTTGATCATCTCCGGGTCCAGCGCGGAGGTCGGCTCGTCGAACAGCATCAGCTTGGGTTTCATGCACAGGGAGCGGGCGATGGCTACGCGCTGTTGTTGACCGCCGGAGAGCTGCGCCGGGTACTTGCGTGCCTGTTCGGGGATGCGTACCCGCTCGAGAAAGTGCATGGCCACGTCCTCTGCCTCTTTGCGGCTCATCTTGCGTACACGAATCGGACCCAGCGTGAGGTTGTCCATCACCGACAGGTGCGGAAACAGGTTGAAACTCTGGAACACCATGCCAACTTCGCTGCGTATCGCCTGCAGGCTGCGGGCGTCGTCAGTGAGTTCGAGGCCGTCTACCGTGATGCGACCGGACTCGTGACGCTCCAGGCGATTCACGCAGCGGATCATGGTTGATTTGCCCGAGCCGGACGGACCACAAATAACGACCTTTTCGCCCGGCCGCACCGACAGCGAAATGTTGCGCAGGGCCTGAAAGCTGCCAAAGTGCTTGGACACGGATTCCAACTGAACGATGTACGGATTGGCGGGCACGGCAATTCCACAGGTGTAGGTCAGGGCTGCAGTTTAACCAGTCCCGGCCCAGTTTCCGGTTGACAAGTTGAATGACAGTAAATTATTATTCCGCAGTTCGAGACTCCGGGGACCGGTAGCCGAGGTAGCCGAGGTAGCGGAAGTCCCCAGCCAGCGGCGCGCTCGTGTGATGAACCCTATTTGCATTGTCGGAAGTGATGAACACTGTTGATATCTCCGGGCTCAAGAGATACGCGGGTTACCTGCGACGCGACGTCGGGGAGCCGGACGCCGAGTTGACCCGCGTCGGGCCAGGCAGCCAATGTGGCGAGTGGTTGCGCCGTTCCTGGCAGCCGATCGCGATGTCCAGCGAAGTGCGCGCTCTGCCCGTGCCGTTGCGCATCCTCGGTGAGGACCTGGTGGTTTTTCGCGATGGCTCAGGCCGGCTGGGCCTGTTGCACAAACACTGCTCACACCGGGGTGCCAGCCTGGAATACGGCATCATCCAGGAATGTGGAATTGCCTGCTGTTACCACGGCTGGCACTACGACATTGACGGGCGCATCCTGGCCACTCCAGCCGAACCGACCGACCGTATCTGTTCGCGCCTGGTGCATGGTGCCTACCCGGTGCGCGAGCTCAACGGTATCTTGTTCGCTTATTTCGGGCATCCGGACCACATGCCCGAGTTGCCGCGCTACGACACCGAGTTCATTGCAGACACGCAGATGGTGCCGTTTTCCCTCTCCATCACCTGCAACTGGCTGCAGGTGTACGAGAACACCCAGGACCCGGTGCACGTGGTGTATTTGCACACGCGCATGACCGGAGCCCAGTTTGGTGATGCCTCAGGGGCCGAGCAGGAAATCGACTACCGCGAAACCCCTTTGGGCATGATCAATGTGCAGACCCGCATGTGGAAAGACCACTGGTGGACGCGCTCGACCGAGACCATCCTTCCCAATTGCAATCAGACCGGTGCCATCTGGGAAGCGGCTGACAAGACCAAACTGATGCAGCGCTCGTCCATGCTGCGCTGGATGGTCCCGATCGACGACACCAACACCATGACCATCGGCTGGCGCTTTTTTCGCACCGAACTCGACCCCAGGGGCCTTGGAGATGCATCAAAGGTGGGAAAACAGAGCATCGACTTTGTTGGCCAGACCGAAGAGGAGCGTTCATACGAGCAGCGTCAGCGTTTTCCCGGTGATTACGAGGTGCAGGTTTCCCAACGCCCGATCGCCGTGCACGCAAACGAAAATCTGGCTACCTCTGATCGCGGAGTGGCGAAACTTCGTCGCCTGGTTCGCGATGGAATTCGCAACCATGCGGCGCCGTTGGCGGCACCAGACAAAGAGGGTGTCATCGGCACCTATTGCCAGGACACGGTGTGGCCGGCGGCGGCACACACCACCGTTGACGCTGCGGCGCTGGCCGGATTTGGCCAGTGCGTCACCACCAGCCTGCTGGCGTCAGGCACCGACAGCCAGGAGAATCGGCGCGAAAAGCTGCGCCAGGCGCTACAGTCTGCCTACCCGGTTTCTTCCCCCAAGCGTTGACCTTTAAGGAGTATTCATGTTTAGACGTATCCTTCCGGCCATGGCCGCTGCCCTGACAGTGGCGGCCCTGTTGGCGCCAGCCACCGCGACGGCCCAGGCAAGCAAATCGCGCTTGCAAAAAGTCCAGGAGACCGGCGTTTTGCGGGTTGGCACCACGGGTGACTTCGTGCCCATGAGTTTCCGCGACCCCGGCAGCAATGAATTTCGCGGCCACCAGATCGATGCGGCCAACGAGCTGGCCAAGGAACTTGGCGTCAAGGTGGAGTTCGTGATCACCGACTGGAAATCGATCATGACAGCCGTGCAGTCCGACAAGTTTGACATTGCCATGACCGGCACCTCGATGAGTGTGGCGCGCTCCAAAGCCGCCGGGTTCTCGATTCCGTGGGGCCGCAATGCGTTTTTCCCGCTGGTCTTGAAGAAGAACGCCGGCAAGTACAAGACCTGGGAGTCCCTCAACGACCCCAAGGTCACTGCTGCCTACAACCTGGGCACGACGTTCGAGCAGTTCGTGCAGACCACCTTGCCCAAGGTAAAGGTCAAACGGGTCGAGTCGCCAGCGCGGGACTATCAGGAATTGCTGGCCGGCAAGGTTGACTTTTGTGTCGCTAGCCTGATCGAAGGTGCGGCCTTGATGAAGCAGTACCCTGAGTTGCAGCTGATCCTGCTGGACAAGCCCAAGAACAGCATCCCGATGGCGTTCCTGATGCCGATCGAAGACCAGCAATGGCTCAACTTCGTCAATAACTGGATCACGATCAAGAACCAGAACGGCTATTTCGCCGAACTCAACAAGCAGTGGGGCGTGGTCGGACAGGAGTGAAGCTGCAACTGGCGTCGTCGCGTTCCGATGACACCACGTGGGTACCGCCATCTTGACCGTTGCGCGGCAGGTGGCGGAGTGGGTTGTAGCCTTCGCGGTCGACCAGGCCCCAGCCACTGTACGCCATGAGGCTGGTC
>JANOUM010000022.1:0-3821 GCA_031416855.1 Rhodoferax sp.
CGGTGCCGACAGCTTCACGCGCCAGCGACAGGGACAGGGACAGCGCGGCGGGCAGCGCTCCGGCAACAGCGCGCCCGGTGGCGCACGCAGCGCTGGCACAGGCGGCGGCGGCGGACGCAGGGGCGGCCGCGGCCGGTGAAGAGCCTCGAGTCCGGCGCGCGCCGGCAGCCGCGATACATGGCCCACTCGGCTCAGCCATGCTGCTGCTCAGGCTAAAATGCGAAGCTTTGCCCGTCTGGCAACAACCATTTTCAACAGCTCAGGAAAAACCATGTCAATTGAACGCACCCTGTCCATCATCAAGCCTGACGCCGTGGCGAAAAATGTCATTGGCCAGATCTACGCCCGTTTCGAAGCGGCCGGCCTGAAGGTCGTCGCGGCGCGCATGGCGCAGTTGTCTCGCGCCGAGGCAGAAGCCTTTTATGCGGTCCACAAGGGCCGCCCGTTTTTCAATGACCTGGTGGCGTTCATGGTCTCGGGGCCGGTCATGATCCAGGCCCTGGAAGGAGACAACGCGGTACTCAAGAATCGCGACCTGATGGGCGCGACCGATCCCAAGAAGGCTGCCGCCGGCACCATCCGGGCCGACTTCGCCGACAGTATCGACGCCAACGCGGTGCACGGCTCCGACGCCGCTGAAACCGCTGCCGCCGAGATCGCCTTTTTCTTTCCCGCCATGGGCATCTACTCGCGCTGAGCGGCACCATGCTGGCCAACCTGCTCGATTACGATCTCGAGGGCTTGGCCGTTTTTTGTGAGCGGCTGGGGGAGAAGCGTTTCCGCGCCACCCAGCTGTTCCGCTGGATTCACCAGAAGGGTGCGTCGCAGTTCGATGACATGAGCGACCTGGCCAAGTCGCTGCGCGAAAAGCTCAAGACGACGGCCCGCATCCAGGGCCTGACCGTCACCCAGGAACACCGCTCGGTCGATGGCACCATCAAGTGGCTGTTCGATGTCGGCAACGGGGACGCTGTCGAGGCGGTATTCATTCCCGAGGACGATCGCGGAACCCTGTGCATTTCGTCGCAAGCGGGCTGCGCGGTGGGCTGCCGGTTCTGCTCCACGGGTCACCAGGGATTCAGCCGCAACCTCACAACCGGAGAGATCGTCTCGCAGTTGTGGTTTGCCGAGCATACGCTGCGGCGGCTTGCGGGCCGCACTGATCGCATCATCTCGAATGTGGTGATGATGGGCATGGGCGAGCCATTGCAGAACTACACGGCCCTGATTCCCGCCTTGCGAACCATGCTGGACGATCATGCGTATGGTCTTTCACGGCGCCGGCTCACGGTCTCCACATCGGGCGTCGTGCCCATCATGGCGCGGCTCGGGCAGGACTGTCCGGTGGCATTGGCAGTGTCCCTGCATGCGCCTACCGACGCGCTGCGCGACCACCTGGTGCCCTTGAATCGCAAGTACCCGCTGGCCGAACTGCTGCAGGCCTGCGTGGACTACCTGCGCACCGCGCCGCGTGACTTCATCACCTTCGAATACTGCATGCTCGACACGGTCAACGACCAAGACAGCCACGCGCATGCATTGGCCGCCCTGGTGCGCCAGTACGGCGGCGGGCGGCCATGGTGCAAGTTCAACCTGATTCCGTTCAACACGTTTCCCGCAGCGGGCTTGAGTGGCTCGCCGCAAGCGCGGATCGTGGCGTTCGCGCGCATCCTGAGCGACGCCGGCTTCGTGGCCACGGTCAGAAAGACCCGCGGGGACGACATCGACGCGGCATGCGGGCAGTTGGCCGGCGATGTACGCGATCGCACCGGGGTAGCCGGCCGCATGGCGCAACAGCGCACAATCATGATCGTTCCGTCCAGCGCCGCTGGCCAGGGCATCAAGGAGGTCTGACCAATGGGAATGATCACGGGGTCCAGAGGGCGGCAACTGCGCGTGGTGTGGATGCTGCTAGCGGGGCTGGTTGCGGTTCTGGGCCTGGTGGCGTGCGCAAGCGGTCCGGGGGCGGCCGGACAGACCGGCGCTCGGCCAGACATGGTCACCGATTCGGATGAGCCGGAGGCGCGCAGGCGCGCGCGTATCCGTTTGGAACTGGCGGTCGGGTATTTCGAGCAGGGGCAGACGACCGTCGCTTTGGACGAACTCAAGCAGTCGATCGCCGCTGACCCGAATTTCGGCGAGACCTACAACCTGCGCGGCTTGATTTACATGCGCCTGAATGATTTCCGGCTCGCCGAGGAGAGCTTTCGCCGTGCGCTGGTGCTCAATCCGGTGGACGCCAATACCCAGCACAACTTCGGGTGGTTAATGTGCCAGCAGAGCCGCTATGCCGATGCGATGCCGTTTTTCGCGCAGGCCCTCGCCAACCCGCAATACGGTGATCGCCCCAAAACCTACATGATCCAGGGCCTGTGCCAGATTCGGTCCGGTCAGCGCGCGCAGGCCGAGCAGAGCCTGACGCGTGCCTATGAACTCGATGCGGGCAACCCGATCACCGGATACAACCTGGCGCTGCTGCTGTACCAACGCGGCGAGCTGGGTCGCTCCCAGTTCTACATCCGCCGGATCAACAACAGCGAGTTGGCCAACGCCGAATCCCTGTGGCTTGGCATCAAGGTGGAGCGCCGCATGGCGAGCCGGGATGCCGAGGAGCAGTTGATGGCACAGCTGCGCAAGCGCTACCCGCAATCGCGCGAGGTGGCATTGCTCGATCGCGGGGCCTTCGATGAATGATGCAACGGCCGCGCAGGCCGCCGCAATGGCCGAAGCGGCGCTGTCGGCGCTGTCGCCAAGCGCCGGAACGCTGCTGCGACAGGCGCGCGAAGCCACCGGACTGCACATCGGGGCGCTGTCGGCGCAGCTCAAGGTGCCGGTCAAGAAGCTCGAGGCACTGGAAGCCGATCGGCATGACTTGCTGCCCGACGCGGTCTTCGCGCGGGCGCTGGCGGCGTCGGTATGCCGCACCCTGAAGGTGGACCCGGGGCCGATCCTGAGCCGGCTGCCGAAGCAGGTGATGCCGCGGCTTCAACTCGAATCAAGCACCACGGACCACGCGAGCCTGCATCCGCCGCGTGCCTTGTGGCGTGCGCCGATGCTCGCCCGATTGCCGAAACCGGTGGCAGTGGCGGTCGCGCTGCTGCTGGTAGGGGCAGCGTCGCTCTACCTGATGCCCTCGATGTCGCCGGTGACCTGGCTGTCCGCGCCAGACAGCACGGGGGCAGCGGCTGCCATCACCGCGCTTCCTGGCACGCCCACGGGCGCCAGCGTGGCGGTATCCGATGCGCCCGCACTGGCCATCAGTGGGGCCCGGATGTCCGTCGCCGAGCTGGCACCGGCGCCGCCGATACAGCCCGGTGCACCTGCGACCAGCACGGTGAGCGCCAATGTCGACGCATCCGTGGTCCTGTTCAAGGCCAGGGGAGCCTCGTGGGTCGAGGTGACCGATGGCGCCGGCGTGTTGCTATTGCGCAAGCTCCTCGGCCCGGGCGACGCAGTGCCGGTATCCGGTGCGTTGCCACTCTCTGTCGTGGTCGGACGGGCTGACGCGGTCGACGTGCTGGTGCGTGGCCAGCCCCTTGAACTGCGGCCTTTGGCCCGCGACAACGTAGCGAGGTTCCAGATCAAATGACGCAGCAACAGATGCAACCCATCGCAGAGGCCATTGTCGAGTCCCGGCCATCGCGCCAGGCGCAGGTGGCATGGGGCGGGCGGATCGTCACCGTCGGTGGCGGTGCGCCAGTGCGCATCCAGTCCATGACCAACACCGATACCGCGGACGCCGTGGGCACCGCGATTCAGGTAAAGGAATTGGCGCTGGCGGGCTCCGAGATGGTTCGGATCACGGTGAACACGCCGGAAGC
>JANOUM010000023.1:0-1780 GCA_031416855.1 Rhodoferax sp.
CACCTGGCGTGTTCTGGGGCGGGGCCTTGATCCTGGTCGCGATCGGGGCGACGACACTGCGGGCGCGGTGAGGGTGGGGCTGGGGGATGGGGTCAGGTCTTGCCTTTTGCCCTTCTCGCCGATGGATTCGTAGTTTGCCAATAGGGCAAAAGGCAAGACCTGACCCCTTGGGAGTAGGCTCGGGGGGTGCACACCAACCCTTCCAGCCCCTGGCCCCCGACACCGCGCGAGGTCGAGATCGTGATCGAGGTGCCGCGCGGCAGCTTTCTCAAGCGCGGGTCGACCGGCCATATCGACTTCGTGTCGCCGTTGCCCTGCCCGTTCAATTACGGGGCGGTGCCGACGCACCTGGGCATGGAGGGCGACCTGCTGGATGCGTTGGTACTGGGGCCGCGGTTGGCGCTGGGCACGCGCAGGCACATTCTGGCCTGGGGCGCAGTGACGCTGACCGACCGCGGCATGTCCGATGACAAGCTGGTCTGCAGCGACCACGCACCCAGTGCCGACGAGATCCGCAGTGTGCTGCGCTTCTTCGTCTTTTACGCCCGATGCAAGTGGCTGCTGAACCTGTGGCGCCGCCGCCCCGGGCGCAATGCCTGCGATGGCTGGTGCGGGGTGGCGGATGCCTTCGCGCGGGCACGGCCGCTGCCCGCGCGCTGGGTCGGCCCGGTCGTGCCGTTCTGACCCGTTGTTCGTTCAATTGCCAGCAAACGCCGCAGCACCCGACGCCATGAACCAACTCACCGAGTCGCTGGAACAGGTACTCACGCGCAAGGACCTGCTGCCTTCGCTGCGCTCAATGGCCTGGGTGTTGCTGCTGTTCGGCCTGGCGATCGTGCTCGCGCGCAGTTATGCCACGCCGATCGGTGATGCCCTGGCCGACCACGGCCGCCTGGGCGTGCTGATCTTTTTCGGCACCACCGCGCTGGCGGTGCTGTTGCCGCTGTTCAGCAACCTGCCGCTGGTGCCGTTTGCGGTGTTGTTGTGGGGGCCGTGGTGGACGGCGCTGATCATCATGGGGGGCTGGGTTGCCGGGTCGAGCCTGTCGTTCGCACTGGCGCATCGCGTGCGTCCGCTGCTGCTGCGGCTGTTTCCGAAGGTCACGCGTTATGCCCGTATCGACCGCCTGATCCATCCGCACCGGCACCTGTTGTCGCTGGTGATCCTGCGCATGACCTTCCCGGTGGACATCCTGTCCTACGTGCTGGGGCTGTTCAGCCGCAAGACGACCTGGTTCGAGAACGCACTGTCCACCGCCATCGGCGGCGCGCCGTTCGCGCTGTTGTTCGCATTCTTCCCGGCACTGCCGGTGGTGCAGCAGTTGGCGATCGTGGCCGCCACGGCCCTGGTGTTCGGCGCGTATGTGGCGTGGGTGGTGCTGTCGCACCCACATCCGGCGCAGGAAAACGAGCCCTGACCTGCCAGCCGGTGCCGCTTGCCGTCAAGACGCGGAGCAAAGCGCCTATGCCCATGTGACAAACAAGCCGGGTTTCTACCGAGGGGACGACCCGCGCGAGAAGGCGGTGCGCGACGCGTTCCCGAGCTGCGCCCGCAGTTGAGTGCGGTGTCGCCCCGCCATGGCCGGTGATCCGTGTGGACAAGCGTGTAGTACAGTTTGCGGACCTATGCACAATCCGCTCGCGGCCATGCGAAGACGCTCTCTGTTGATGGCCTTGTGCTCGGCGGCCTGCCTACCTGCTGGTGCGCAAACGGCGCCGACCATCGCCGCCGCATCGGACCTGAAGTTCGTGCTGGACGACATCGCGGCGCGGTACCAAAG
>JANOUM010000024.1:0-8912 GCA_031416855.1 Rhodoferax sp.
CCGCCGAGGTCGACGAATGCGCCGTATTCGGTGATGTTCTTGACCACACCCTGGACGACCGAACCCTCTTTCAGGGTCTGCATCAGCTTGGCGCGCTCTTCGCCCATGCTGGCCTCGACCACGGCACGGCGGGACAACACGACGTTGTTGCGCTTGCGGTCGAGCTTGATGACCTTGAATTCCATGGTCTTGTTCTCGTACGGAGACAAGTCCTTGGTCGGGCGGGTGTCGACCAGCGAACCCGGCAGGAAGGCGCGAATGCCATTGACCAGGACGGTCAGGCCGCCCTTGACCTTGCCGCTGGTGGTGCCGGTGACGAACTCGCCGGATTCGAGCGATTTTTCGAGGGACATCCAGGACGCGAGGCGCTTGGCGGTGTCGCGGCTGACGATGGTGTCGCCGTAACCATTTTCCATGGCGACGATGGCCACGGAGACGAATTCCCCGACCTGCACTTCGAGTTCACCCTTGTCGCTCTTGAACTCGGACAGTGGCACATAGGCCTCGGACTTCAGGCCGGCGTTGACGACGACAAAGCTATGCTCGATGCGCACGACCTCGGCGGTGACGACCTCGCCGATGCGGGTCTCCGAGCGTTTCTGGGATTCTTCAAATAGGTCGGCAAAGGATTCAGACATTCTGTATTGCGGAAAGACCGCGGGTTAAGTTGTTGAACCACACAACCAGAGCGCAATAGAAGGCGCGAGGGGAGTCATGTGGACCAGTGCAAGGGCGGGCAGCCCCAGCATTTTCACCAGCAGTCGTTACGGGCTGCGTAGCGTCTGCCTGCCTTGCCACCAAGCCAGCACGGATTCGACGGATTGTTCGACCGTCAGGTCCGAGTTGTCCAGGAGGAAGGCATCTTGCGCTGGTTTCAAAGGCGCGGTGCTGCGGGACGAGTCCCTTGCATCACGTGCTTCCAAATCGGCGCGAAGAGCGTCGAGTGTAGTCGAGATCCCCTTTGAAATCAGCTGTTTATGGCGCCGTTCGGCACGTTTTGCGGCGCTCGCCGTCAGGAACACCTTGAGCGTCGCCTGCGGGAAGATCACCGTGCCCATGTCGCGGCCATCGGCCACCAGCCCCGGCAGTCTTTGGCGCGCGTGTTGCAGGTCGATCAGCGCCGCTCGCACCGGAGCCAGCGCGGATACCCGCGACGCGTTCATCCCCATTGCCTCGCTGCGGACCAGCTCGCTCACATCCTCGCCAGCCAGAAAGATCTGGCCGGGGCCGAAGTGGATGTCCAGTGAGCGGACCAACCGCGCGATGGCGCCTTCGCCGCTTCGGTCCAGGCTGATGCCCGCGCGCGTGGCAGCCAGCGCGGTGATCCGGTACAGCGCGCCGGAGTCCAGAAAGTGGTATCCCAGGCGACGTGCCAGCTCCGCCGCCAGCGTGCCCTTGCCGGATGCGGTCGGGCCGTCGACGCAAAGCACCGGGATGCGCGCCAGCGGTGTCTGCACCACGGAGAACAAGTTCTCGAAATAGTCCGGGAAGGTCTTGGCCACGCATTTCGGGTCCTCGATCCGCACCGCCAGCCCGGCCGGATTGAACGCCGCCAGCGAAAAACACATCGCCATGCGGTGGTCATCGTAGGTATGGATGCTGGCGCTGCGCCAGTCGTCAGGGGTGGCTGGCGGCGTCACGCGGATGAAGTCGCTGCCCTCCTGCACGGTCGCGCCCAGCTTGCGCAACTCGCAGGCCATGGCGGCGATGCGGTCGGTTTCCTTGACGCGCCAGCTGGCGATGTTGCGCAGCGTGGTGCTGCCCTGTGCATACAGGGCCATCACGGCCAGGGTCATCGCCGCATCCGGTATGTGGTTGCAGTCCAGATCGATCGCCCGCAGTGGAGCGCCATCTTGCAGCGCCCCGCGCGATACATGCAGCCAGTTCGGGCCGCTGTCGACCTGCGCGCCCATCAGGCGTGCGGCCTCGATGAATCGGATATCGCCCTGGATCGAGTCGGCACCCACCCCGTGGATGCGAACGCCCACGCCCTGCGACGGCGCGATGGCACCCAGGGCGATGAAATAACTGGCGGAGGATGCATCAGCCTCGACGTGCAGTTGGCCCGGCGAGCGCAATTGGCAGGCCCCGGGGATGACGAAACGTTGCCAGCCCTCCTGGCGTACCTGCAGACCGAACCGTTCCAGCAGGTTCAGGGTGATGGCGATGTAGGGCCGCGAGATCAGCTCACCGACCACCTCGATCACGATATCCTCGCGCGCGACCAGTGGCAAGGCCATCAGCAAGGCGGTCAGGAACTGGCTCGATACGTCGCCACGCACGCGGATCGGCCGGCCCAGCGCCAGCACCGGCGTGCCGATGCGCAAGGGCGGGTAGCCATCCTTCTCCAGGTAGTCGATCGCGCAGCCGAGCTGGCGCAGCGCATCCACCAGGTCGCCGATCGGCCGCTCGTGCATGCGCCGGACACCATGCAGCTTGAAGTCTCCACCCAGCACGGCGAGTGCCGCGGTCAGCGGGCGCATCGCGGTGCCGGCATTGCCCATGAACAGGTCAAGTTGCCGGTGCCGCAGTTGGCCTCCCAGACCCGCGACCGTGACCGACCGTCCCGCCTGGGTAACCTCACAACCCAGGGCGCGCAATGCGGCGAGCATCACGCGTGTGTCGTCGGAGTCCAGCAGGTCATGCAAGGTGGTGGTGCCGGCGCACAACGCCGACAGTAGCAACACGCGATTGGATATGCTCTTGGAGCCTGGCAGGGTGACTTCCCCCCCTGCGCTGGCCAAAGCAGGGATGTCGAGGAACTGGGTTGCGAACATTACTTTTGTTGCTTCGCCATGCTCCAGTTGGCACGGGTGGCGCTGGCGTTTTCGATCTGCTCCAGCAGGGCATCGGCATTGCCGCTGGTGATCATCAGTTCGAGCGACTGCAGGTTGCGCTGGAACATGCGCGACTGGTTGAGCAACTCTTCACGGTTGGAGAGCATGACATCACGCCACAAAGCAGGTTCGGACGCCGCAATGCGGGAAAAGTCGCGAAATCCCGGGCCGGCCAGCGAAAGGAAATCCTTCCCCAGCGGCTGCCCGCTGATGGAGTTCATGAGCGCGAAGGTGATCAGGTGGGGCAGGTGGCTGATCGCGGCGAAGGCAGCGTCGTGCGCCTCAGGCGACATCTTGACCACGCGGCAGCCCAGCGCGGCCCAGACGTCGACGGCCTGCTGCAGCTGGATCGGGTTGGTGCGTTCGATGGGGGTGAGCACCACCTGGCGTCCCTGGTACAGGTCGACATCGGCATTCTCGACGCCGGAGTGTTCCTTGCCGGCGATCGGGTGTGCCGGCACGAAGCAATCCACCTGCTCGCGCAGCGCGCGGCGCGCCGCGTCGATCACGTCGCGTTTGGTGGAGCCGACGTCCATGATCAGCATGCCCGGGGTCACCAGGTGCTTGATCGACTTGAAGGTGGCTTCGGTCGAGGCGACCGGCACGGCGATCAACACGATGTCCGCCCCCGACACGGCCAGCAGGGCGGAGGGTGCTTCCACGTCGATCACGCCCATCTGGCGCGCGCGTTCGGTGGTGGACGGCGACTTGCTGTAACCCACGATGCGCTTCACCAGACCCGCTCGCTTGAGTGCCAGCGCGAACGAGCCACCCATCAGGCCGCAGCCGATCAGGCCGAGTTGTTGAAACATCAATGCTCCCCGACCGGGTAGGTGCCCAGGACCTTGAAGAAGGCGCACAGGCTCTCCAGTTCCTGGAGGGCCTGCGCGATGTGCGGCTGCGAGGGATGGCCCTGGATGTCCAGGTAGAAGTAGTAATCCCATTGCCCGGACCGTGCCGGCCGGGACTCAAACCGTGTCATCGACACGCCATGCTTCTTCAACGGCACCAGCAGGTCGTGCAAGGCGCCGGGGCGGTTCGGCACCGAGACGATCAGGCTCACGCAATCGTGCCCGGTGGCGGCGGGTGCGGGCATCTGCCTGGGCAGACAGACGATGGCGAACCGGGTGCGGTTGAAGGCGTCGTCCTGGATGGCGTGGGCGGCGATGTGCAAGCCGAATTCGGCGGCGGCGCGATCGCTGGCAATGCCGGCCCAGGCCGGGTTGGTGGTGGCCAGCCGGGCGCCTTCGGCGTTGCTGGAGGCGGTGCGCCGCTCGACGTCCGGCAGGTGGGTGTTGAGCCAGCCCTGGCACTGGGCCAGGGCTTGCGGATGCGCATAGATGGCCTCGATCCCCACCAGTGAATCGCTCTGGCGCAGCAGGTTGTGCCGCACCAGCAGGCTGGTTTCGCCCACGACCTGCAGCGGTGTCGTCAGCAGCAGGTCGAGTGAGCGGGAGACCACGCCTTCGGTGGAATTTTCCACCGGGACCACACCAAACTCGGCGCTGCCCGAAGCGGCGGCGCGAAACACTTCGTCGATGCTGCTGCAGGGGACGCGTTCAATGCTGGAGCCGAAGTACTGGAAAGTCGCCTGCTCGCTGAAGGTGCCCGCAGGACCGAGAAACGCCACTCGTTGCGGTGCCTCGAGCGACCGGCAGGCCGACATGACCTCGCGCCAGATGTGGGCCAGGCCAGCGTCCTGGATCGGCCCCGGATTGCGTGCCTGCAGCCCCCGGATGACCTCCGCCTCGCGCTGCGGCCGGAAAACCGGCGAGCCGTCCAGGCGTTTGACATGCCCGACTTCGTTTGCCAGTGCCGCGCGTTGGTTCAGCAGGTCCAGCAGATGGGCATCCACGGCGTCGATTTGCTGTCGTAGTTCTGGCAGTGTCTTTGTCATGGGAGTCGTGGTGGCCCGGCGCAGCCTGTTTCAGGCCTTGGTTTTCTCAAATTCTCGCATGTAGGCCACCAAGGCCTCGACTCCGGCGATCGGCATCGCGTTGTAGAGGCTGGCGCGCATGCCGCCGACAGACTTATGGCCCTTGAGCGCGAGCAGGCCGCGCGCGGCAGCCCCTTCAAGAAACGCGCTGTTGCGGGATTCGTCCCTGAGAAAGAACGGAACGTTCATGCGCGAGCGGCAGTTCACGGCGACCCGGTTTTCGTACATGGCGGACGTGTCGATGGCGTCGTACAGCAAACGCGACTTTGCGACGTTGCGCGCCTCGATGGCAGCGATGCCGCCCTGGCGCTTCAGCCAGGCAAACACCAGCCCCGCGATGTAGATGGCGTAGGTGGGCGGCGTGTTGTACATCGACCCGTTGTCGGCGACCAATTGGTAATTGAATGCGCTTGGGCAGATCGGCAGCGCATGCCCCATCAGGTCTTCGCGCACCACGACCACGGTCAGACCAGCCGGCCCCAGGTTCTTCTGAGCGCCCGCAAAAGCCAGGCCGACGCGCGACCAATCCACGCTGCGCGACGCCACGTGCGAGGAGAAGTCGACCACCAATGGCGCGTCACAACCCAATCCCGCCAGGTCGGGCAGCTCCTGGAACTCCACACCGTCGATGGTCTCGTTGCCGCACACATGGACATAACTGGCGTCGCGGTCGATCTGCCAGCTGGCCGGAGCCGGCAAGGTCGTGTGTCCGGATGCGGCATTGCTCGCCGCCACGCGCGCGGCGCAATAACGCGTGGCTTCCTTGAGGGACTTCTTGCTCCAGCTGCCCGTCACGACAAAGTCTGCACGGCCCGGCTGTCCGTCTCGGTGGCGCAATGCCGACAGGTTCATCGGCACGATCGCGTTTTCGGCCAAACCGCCGCCCTGCATGAACAGGATCCGAAACTGCGCCGGCACCGACAGCAAGTCGCGCAGGCCGGCCTCGGCTGCTTCGTAAATGGAGATGAACTCCCGGCCGCGGTGGCTCATTTCCATGACGCCCATGCCACTGGAGCGACCTTCGGCATCACGCCAGTCGAGCATCTCGGCGGCGGCCTGCGCCAGGACTTCGTCCGCAATAACCGCCGGACCGGCAGAAAAGTTGAATGGGCGTTGCATTCGTGCGCCTGGATCGATGTCTTGGTCTTGGTCTGGGTCTGGGTCGGCCACGATGCCCGCGAACTGGCGGCTCGTGGCTCAGTCGCCCTTGTCTTGTTCCGGGTCTGCGGCGGCATCTGCCGGAGCTTCGCCGTCATTGCCATTGGCGTCGTTCTCCACAATGCGCTGCAGGCCGCTGAGTTTCGACCCGTCGTCCAGCCCGATCAGCGTCACGCCCTGTGTGGCACGGCCCAGTTCACGGATTTCGCTGACCCGGGTGCGCACCAGCACACCCTTGTCGGTGATCAGCATGATCTCGTCGTCCACATGCACCAGCGTTGCGGCCACGACCTTGCCATTGCGTTCGCTCTGCTGGATCGCGATCATGCCCTTGGTGCCGCGACCATGCCGGGTGTATTCAGTGATGCTGGTGCGCTTGCCGAACCCGTTCACGGTGGCGGTCAGCACCGATTGCTGTTCGTCTTCGGCGACCAGCATGGCGATCACGGTCTGGCCGTCGTCGAGCATCATCCCGCGCACGCCGCGGGCGGTGCGCCCCATCGGTCGCACGTCGTTCTCGTCGAATCGCACTGCCTTGCCGCCGTCCGAAAACAGCATCACATCGTGCTCGCCGTCGGTTAGCGCGGCACCGATCAGGAAATCCCCCGGATCCAGGTCGACCGCGATGATGCCGGCCTTGCGAGGGTTGCTGAACTCGTCCAGCGTCGTCTTCTTGACCGTGCCCATGCTGGTGGCCATGAAGATGTAGTGATCGGGCGGAAAGCTGCGCTTCTCGCCGGTCAGCGGCAGCACGACGGTGATTTTTTCACCGTCGTGCAGCGGGAACATGTTGACGATCGGGCGCCCGCGCGAACCACGCGAGCCCTGTGGTACCTCCCAGACCTTGAGCCAGTACAGCCGGCCGCGGTTGGAAAAACACAATATGTAGTCGTGCGTGTTGGCGATGAACAGTTGGTCGACCCAATCGTCTTCCTTGGTGGCAGTGGCCTGTTTGCCTCGGCCGCCGCGTTTCTGTGCCCGGTATTCAGACAGCGGCTGGCTCTTGATATAGCCGCTGTGACTCAGCGTGACCACCATGTCGGTGGGGGTGATCAAGTCTTCGGTGCTCAGGTCGTAGGAGCTGTGCTCGATCAGGCTTCGGCGCATGCCGAGTTTGCTTTGCCCGAACTCCTGCCTGATGTGGCCCAGCTCGTCGCTGATGATGGTCGAGACACGTTGTGGTTTGGCCAGGATGTCGAGCAGGTCCTCGATCTCGGCCATCACCTCCTTGTATTCGGCGACGATCTTGTCCTGCTCCAGGCCGGTGAGGCGCTGCAGGCGCATCTGCAGGATTTCCTGAGCCTGGGTGTCCGACAGCCGGTACAGGCCATCGCTGCCCATGCCTAGTTCTTTCTCCAGGCCCTCCGGCCGGTAGTCGTCGGCAAGGACCACGCCGCCATCGGTGCGCGTTCGGGTGAGCATTTCGCGCACCAGCTGGCTGTCCCACGGCCGGTTCATCAGTTCTACCTTGGCCACCGGGGGCGTCGGCGCATTGCGGATGATGGCGATGAACTCGTCGATGTTGGCCAGGGCCACTGCCAAGCCTTCCAACACATGGCCGCGCTCCCGGGCCTTGCGCAGCGTGAACACGGTGCGCCGGGTCACTACCTCTCGGCGGTGCTCCAGGAAGACCTCGATCAGATCCTTCAGGTTGCACAGTTTTGGCTGGCCGTTGATCAGGGCCACCATGTTGATGCCGAAGGTATCCTGCAATTGGGTCTGTTTGTACAGGTTGTTGAGCACTACCTCGGGTACTTCACCTCGCTTGAGCTCGATCACCAGACGCATGCCGGACTTGTCGCTTTCGTCCTGGATATGGCTGATGCCCTCGATGTTCTTCTCGTGCACCAGTTCGGCCATGCGTTCTTGCAGCGTCTTCTTGTTGACTTGGTAGGGCAGTTCGTCGACGATGATCGCTTGGCGTTGACCACGGTCGATGTCCTCGAAGTGGCACTTTGCGCGCATCACGACGCGCCCGCGCCCGGTGCGGTAGCCGTCCTTGACGCCGTTGATGCCATAGATGATGCCGGCGGTTGGGAAGTCCGGTGCCGGGATGATCTCCATCAGTTCGTCGATCGAGCTCTCCGGGTGTCGCAGCAGGTGCAGGCAGGCGTCCACGACTTCATTCAGGTTGTGCGGCGGAATGTTCGTGGCCATGCCGACAGCGATGCCACCCGATCCGTTGACCAGCAGATTGGGCAATTTGCTGGGGAGGACCAATGGTTCCCTTTCAGAGCCATCGTAGTTGGGGCCGAAGTCGACCGTTTCTTTGTCGATGTCGGCCAACATCTCGTGCGTGATCTTGGCCAGCCGGATTTCGGTGTATCGCATGGCGGCGGCGTTGTCGCCATCGACCGAGCCGAAATTGCCCTGGCCGTCAACCAGCATGTGGCGCATGGAGAAATCCTGCGCCATCCGCACGATCGTGTCATACACCGACTGGTCGCCGTGGGGGTGGTATTTGCCAATGACATCGCCGACGATGCGGGCCGACTTCTTGTAGGCCCGGTTCCAGTCATTGTTGAGCTCGTGCATGGCGAACAACACGCGCCGGTGCACCGGTTTGAGGCCGTCGCGGGCATCGGGCAGGGCGCGCCCGACGATTACGCTCATCGCGTAGTCGAGGTAGCTCCGCCGCATTTCCTCTTCAAGACTGATCGGCAGGGTTTCTTTGGCAAACTGGGTCATGAAAGGCTTTTTCGACGGAAACGGCAATTTTACGGGTAAGCAGTTGTAGTTAACAGGCAACACATGGTGACAAACACGGCCCCGTCCTACACAAGCCTGTCCTGCCCGCGCTTGAAGCCCCTTCTGTGTATGGCACAATACATTTCATGCTTCGGGTGATGGTCACCAGAGGCGCCTAACACCTCGCAGCGCCGCTGCGGTTTTGTTTCACTGAGGAGAAATATGAAAAAACTGAACAAAGTGGCAATGTTGTTCGCAACGGCAGCACTTGCCACGGCGGCTGGCGCACAGTC
>JANOUM010000025.1:0-4036 GCA_031416855.1 Rhodoferax sp.
ACCTTTGCCGGCGACCTGCCGCTGAGCGCCTTCTCGATGCTGCTGGCAGGCCAGACCTACACCCTGGCCAGTGCCGACGCCGCGCCGGTGGCGGTCTACTTCGACGGCACTTTTCTCGGCCTGTCGTACATCGACGCCGACTCCGCCAACCCCTTGCTGCGCCCCTTCGTGGCCGTGGTGCCGGGCTTCGTGAGCCTGGGCGACGCGTACCTCAGCTACGACCAGAGCAGCGACCCCGGCGCCGGCCTGGCCGGCTTCGGCAGCTTCAGCGTGGCCGTGGTGCCCGAACCCGCGGCGCTGCTGTTGATGCTGGCCGGCCTGGGCCTGGTGGGTGGCGTGGCCGCACGCTCGCGCCGCGTGGCGGCTCAAGCCGAGCGATAGGCCCGCAGCCGGTCCAGGTCGAGCACGCGCACGCCGCCGTACTCGACACGTATCACGCGCGCGGTTTGCAGCGCCATCAAGGCCTGGTTGACGCGCTGGCGTGACATGCCCACCAGGTAGCCCAGCTCCTGCTGCGTGATGCGCAGCAACTCGCCCACACCGGGGTACAGCACCGGGTGGAACAGTGCCGCCAGGTTGCGCGCCACGCGCTCGTCGGGGTGGGTCAGGCGGTCGATCTCGCGTGCGCCTATGAACTGGCCCAGGCGTTCATTGAGCTGCATCATGACGAAGCGGTTGAAGGCGATGCTGCGGTCCAGCAGCCACTGGAAGGTCTCGGCCGTGATGCCGGCCACCACGCTCTTGCGCAGGGCCTGGATGTTGTAGCGGTAGGTCTCGTTCTTCAGCACCGTGCCCTCGCCGAACCAGCCGCCCGAAGGCACGCCGGTGAAAGTGATGGGCATGCCGGCGCCACTGCGGGTGACGTTGTCGCTGCTCATCTTGAGCAAGCCGTCGATGACGCCGAACCACGACTTCACGGGCCGCCCGACCCGGCACACCAGCTCACCCGGCGCCACCACCACCACCCGCAGGTCCTGCACCACACGCTCGCGCTCGGCGGCGTCCAGATGCTGCAACCAGGGGATGCGCTGAAACTCGTCGGGCGTGGCCGGGCGTGAACGCGAGGGCTGCACCGCGGCAGCGCGCGATGTCGACGGGAAGGGCGAACGGGCCATGGTGCGGCGTACGGGAAATACCCCTTGGTACTGACCCTAGGATTGTCGTCACAACGACAACCCGGCGTCAAAGTGTTGCCCAGAATCGTCTTTGTGTTGCACAGCGGCCCAGACCGCCCCGCCACGCCCCTGTCCGGAGACAAATGGTGCCGACGACGTTTCCCCGCCTGATGCTGGACCATGCCGCCGCGCGCCCCCAGGCTGCTGCGCTGCGTGAAAAGGTCTTCGGCATCTGGCAGACCACCACCTGGGCGCAGTTGGCGTTGCTGATGCGCCAGCTGGCCTGTGGCCTGCATGCCGCCGGGTTGCAGCGCGGCGACCATGTGGTGGTGGTCGGCGAGAACCGGCCGCGCCTGTACGCCGCCATGCTGGCGGTGCAGTCGCTGGGTGGCGTGCCCGTGCCGCTGTACCAGGACGCCGCAGCGCCCGAGTACGCTTTCCCGATCCAGAACGCCGAGGTGGGCTTTGCCATCGTCGAAGACCAGGAGCAGGTCGACAAGCTGCTGGAGCTGCGCGCTAACGGGCCGCTGCTGCGCCGCGTCTGGTACGACGACCCGCGCGGCCTGCGCAGCTACGCAGAGCCGGGGCTGGACTCGATCGACGCGCTGGTGGCCGCAGGCCAGGCGCACGACACGGCCCAGCCGCAGTGGTTCGACAGCGAAGTTGCGCGCTGCCAACCTGGTGATGTGGCCGCCATGTTCTTCACCAGCGGCACCACCGGCAACCCCAAGGGCGTGGTGCACACCCACCACTCGCTGCTGGACCGCGCCCTGGCCGGCCAACGCTTCGACAAGCTGACGGCCGACGAGGAAGTGCTGGCCTACATGCCGCTGGCCTGGATCGGCCAGAACATCTTCAGCTATGCGCAGTGGCTGGCCTGTGGCTACGTGGTGAACTGCCCGGAGAGCGCTGCCACGGTGATGATCGACCTGAAGGAGATCGGGCCCACCTACTACTTTGCGCCACCGCGGGTGTTTGAGGGCTTGCTGACCAGCGTGATGATCCGCATGGAAGATGCCAGCGCGCCCAAGCGCTGGCTGTTCCGCACCTTTATGGCCCTGGCCCGCCGCGTCGGCCCGGCGCTTCTGGACGGCGGCAGCACACCTGTGGGCGTGCTCGACCGCGTGGCCTACGGCCTGGGCAACCTGTGCCTGTACGGCCCGCTGCGCAACTCGCTGGGCCTGAACCGGGTGCGTGTGGCCTACACCGCCGGCGAGGCCATCGGCCCAGACCTGTTCACCTTCTACCGCTCCATCGGCATCAACCTGAAGCAGTTGTACGGCTCCACCGAGACCGCCGTGTTCGTGTGCCTGCAGCCCGACCACCAGGCGCGCTCGGACACCGTGGGTGTGCCCATCGACGGCGTGGAAATCCGCGTCAGCGACAGCGGCGAAATACTCGTCAAGAGCCCGGGCCTGCTCAAGGAGTACTACAAGAACCCCGTGGCCACCGCCGAGGTGCTAGACGCTGGCGGCTGGTACCACACCGGCGACGCCGGTTTCCTGGACGCCAGCGGCCACTTGAAGATCATCGACCGCGCCAAGGACGTGGGCCGCATCCAGGGCGGCGCCAACGACGGCGCGCTCTTTGCGCCCAAGTACGTCGAGAACAAGCTCAAGTTCTTCCCCTTCATCAAGGAAGCCGTGGCCTTTGGCGACAAGCGCGACAGGGTCTGCGCCTTCGTCAACATCGACTACGAGGCCATAGGTAACTGGGCCGAGCGGCGCAACCTGCCCTACGCCGGCTACACCGACCTGGCGGGCAAGCCCGAGGTGCTGGAGCTGGTGCGCGAGTGTGTGGAGAAGGTCAACGCCGACCTGGCCGTGGACACCTTGCTGGCCGGCAGCCAGGTCACGCGCTTCCTGGTGCTGCACAAGGAACTGGACCCCGACGACGGCGAGCTCACGCGCACACGCAAGGTCCGCCGCGGCGCCATCGCCGACAAGTACCTGGTGCTGGTGGACGCGCTGTACGGCGGCAAGACCGAGCAGTTCATAGACACCGCGGTGAAGTTCGAAGACGGACGCAGCGGCAGTGTCAGCGCCACGCTGAAGATCGTCGACGCCAAGACCTGTGCCAGCGTGAAGGCGGCAGCGTGAGCCCCGCCCGGCCGCCCGAAGGGGCTCATTCCCGCTCGGCGGGACCGGCCGCAGGCCGTAGGGTGCACCAGTGAGCCGGGAAGCGCTCGACGAGCAGGGCGCCGAGGACGCGGCGATCCTGCTGATGTCGCTCGGCGAGGAGCAGGCGGCCGAAGTCTTCAAGCACCTGGCGCCGCGCGAGGTGCAGAAGCTCGGCGAGACCATCGCCCGGCTGAAGGCGGTGCCGCGCGAGCGCGTCGAGCGGGTGATGGAGCGCTTCGAAAGCATCGCCTCCACGCAGAGCGTGCTGGTCAACGACACCGACGAGTACGTGCGCGCGGTGCTCAAGAAGGCGCTCGGCGAGGACAAGGCCAACATGCTGCTCGACCGCATCCTGCAGGGCAGCGACGTTTCCGGCATCGAGAGCCTGAAATGGATGGACGGCGCCGCGGTGGCCGAGCTGCTGAGGAACGAGCACCCGCAGATCGTCGCCGCGATCCTGGCGCATCTCGGCAACGACCAGGCCTCGGCGGTGCTCAAGCAGCTGGGCGAGCGGCAGAGGAACGAGGTGCTGGTGCGCATCGCCACCATCGACGGCATCCAGCCGGCGGCGCTGAAGGACCTGAACGAGGTGATGTCGCACGTGCTGGCCGGCGGCGACCGCATGAGGAAGGGCAACCTCGGCGGCGTCAAGGCGGCCGCCGAGATGATCAACCTGCTCGGCTCGAGCGTCGAGACCGCCGTGCTCGACTTCGTCCGCGAGGCCGACGCCGACCTGGCGCAGCAGCTGATGGACAACATGTTCACGTTCGACGACATGGAGAAGATCGACGACAAGGGCAT